>JACQHI010000007.1 GCA_016199105.1 Lentisphaerota bacterium
GCGGGTTCACAGCCCCCGCTGTACTTTAGGCGCATTTCCATGGTACAGCGGGACCTGCGGGACCGCTGGTCTTCCATAATGAGAACTGCTGGTTACGACCGGGGACTTATTGACACTCGCCCGGTCCGGCGAATACAGTAGCTGCGGATGAAAAACACCCCACGGCTGCTCCTCATCGGCCTCCTGGCCTTGCTCGTGGTCGCCGCCGGCGCCGGTTGCGGGAAGAGACCGACTCCCGGCGATATCGTGCTGGCACAGCCGGACCGGGCGGTAGCCGAGGCGCGCCGCCTGATCGAGGAGAAACGGGCCGATCCGAAATTGTACCCGAACTGGATCGAACCGCACCAACTTCCCGAGGCCCTGCGCTTTCCGAAGTTGAAATGCGGCATCGTGCACGAGGACCACATGGACCTTCTGATCCAACGAATGCCCGATTGGTGGGTCGGCGCCAGGATCTGGAGCGCGAATGCCACACGGGCGCATGCCGACGCGCCAACGGCGTATTCCAACGTCTTTTTCTTCACCTACACGAATGATGAGCCGGATTCGCCCTCGAATATCCGTTAGATTGAACCTTATGAACATGTTGAATTCCAAAGAACGCGGACAAGTCATCACCGCCAACGGGCTGGTATCGCCCGAGCTACTCGGCCGGGTGATGATGCACGAGCATCTGCACTGCGGTTTCGTGGCGGAGGACGGCGCCCTCGTCACGAAGGAGACGCCGGTTCCGGCGACGCGCCGCCAGTACCTGCTGGACCATGCGGCACCCCTGCTCCGGCGCTGCCGCGAGGAGTTCGGCATGAAGGCCTATGTGGACGTGACCATGCCGCCCTGGCGGGGCTGGCCCGACCTGTATCGGGACGTGTCGCGGGCGTCCGGCGTGCATATCCTCATCGCGACCGGCTTCTACCGCGAGATGGAGGTGGGCACATATTTCGTGAAACGGCCGGAGGACGCCATCTGGAACGTGGTGCGTGACTCTCCCGTGGAGGCGCTGGCCGCTCTGTGTATCCGCGAAATTGTCGAGGGCATCCACGGCACGGGCATCCGCGCCGGCGCGATCAAGCTGGGCAGCAGCCAGACGCCGCTGACGGCCCTGGAAATGAAGACCTTCATCGCCGGCGCCCGCGCCCAGCGGGAGACGGGCGTGCATATCACGACGCACTGCACCCAGATGGGAGGAGAAAGCAGCCAGCTCACCCTGCTCGACCGGGAAGGCGTGGACCTCTCCCGCGTCGTGATCGGCCACACGGCCGGCGCTCTCATGGATCCCGCCTACCGGAAGACGATGATCGAGTGGATGAAGCGCGGCGCGAGCTTTCTGCCCACCAACATCTGCGTTCAACGCGAGGAAGACTGGAAACCGCAATGGCAATTGCTGGTGGATGCCATCCACGCCGCCTTCGATGCCGGTTGCGGAGACAAGCTGTTCCTGAGCCTCGACGGCGGGTATTGCAGCGTCACGGGGCCGTTCGGCCCGGTCACCTACATCCCGCCGGACCCGTGGCGCTACCTGTTCACAGACGTCCTGCCGGCATTCCGGCACATGGGCCTGACGGCGCAGGAGGAAGAGGCGATCATGGTCGCGAATCCCGCAAAAATCCTGCCGGTGCGGTAGAAATTTTTCCGAAAAACAGGCGCGTTGCTTCGTGTGTCTTTGGGTAGGGCGAACCGGCTCTGGTGATCCATCCATCGGCTCGCCGCAGTCTCGCCCTCCCGGGTCGAAACGGGCAATTGGAGGGCGAGACTGCGGCGAGCCGGGATTTAGAGGAACTGAACTCCTTAATTTCCATTGTAGAAGGACGGACATGTCGCCCGGGACTGCCCGCCGGATTTTCTTTCGAGCAAGACGGCGGGCAGTCTGCTGACATGCCCGACCTACAAGTATCGGAAAATCTCTCGTTCAACGGAACGACGTCAGGCTATTTGCGAATAGGCCAAAGGATTGAATCGTTCCGGTCATCGGTTCTCCTGTCGATTCCGCTGAAAAACCCGCCCGGTGGGGTCACCGGGCCTACAAAAAGGTCCATTTCTTGTAGGCCGCGTGACCTCACGCGGCGTTAATCCGGGGTTTTCAGCAGAATCTCCTGTCGACATCCGCCCCGCCTAACGCGCCCTTGATCGTTTCCGCCAGGGCGCGGCCGATGCCGGAGACGGCGGCGATTTCCTCCACCGTGGCCCGCCTTAGGCGGGCCACGGAGCCGAAGTGGCGCAACAGCTTGCGCTTTCTTTCATCGCCGATGCCGGGAACGGCGTCCAAAACGGATTCCCGGATGCGCCGCGCCCGCAGCAACCGGTGATAGAGCAAGGCGAACCGGTGGGCTTCGTCGCGGATTCTTTTCAGAACCCGCAGGGCTTCCGAGCCGTCCGGCAGGCGGACCGGCTTCAGAAAATTGTCAGCCTGTCCATAGACCTCCTCGTAGCGCTTGGCCAGCCCGATCAGGGGCAGGTCCTTCAACTCCAGCGCGTCCAGCGCGGCCCGCGCGGCCAGGCACTGGCCCGTTCCGCCATCCACCAGCACCAGGTCCGGCAAGGATTTGTTTTCCTTCCGAAGCCGCGCATACCGGCGCCGGACGGCTTCCGCCATCATGCCCGTATCGTCCCTGGCGTCCGGCGCGCGGATCCGGAACCGCCGGTAGCGGTCCGGGCGGGGCAGCCCCTCCATCGCGCTGACCAGGCTGGCCACGGCCAGGGTTCCCGAAATGCAGGAGACATCGAACGCCTCGATCCCCCGTGGAAGGACGGGCAGCCCCAGGGCGTCCTTCAGCTCTTGAACGCCGCGGAGGGCGGCCTCGGCCTCGCGCCGCGGGCCGCGGGCCGTTTTTGCGCGCTCCTTGACCGCGCGCTTCAGCCAGTGGAGCGTGTCGCGAATTGCGGCAGCTTTCTCGAACCGCATGGCGCCGGCGGCCTCGCGCATCCGGCCCTCCAGCTCCCCGAGAAGGTCGCGCCGCTCCCCCCGCAGAAAGGCGCACGCCTCATCCACCCGCGCCCGGTAGTCTCCGGGCGAGATCCGGCCGATGCACGGGGCGGAACAGAACCGCACGATATCGTCGATGCAGTGCCGGTGATCGATTTCCGAAGGAATCCGAGGCGCGCATTTGCGAAGGCCGAACCGTTTCTCCAGAAACTCGATGGCCGTCCGCGCGGCGACGGACGACGCGTAGGGGCCGAAATAGAGCGCGCCGTCATGCCGCTCGAGCCGGCACATCGTCAGCCGCGGAAACGGCTGGTTCGCGTCCACGCGGATGAGGCTGAACCGCTTGTCGTCCTTGAACAGCGTGTTATAGCGGGGCCGATAGCTTTTGATCAGCCGGCCCTCGGTGAGGATGGCCTCCGTCTCGCTTTTCGTGACCTGCCATTCGAGGTCCCGGATGCTGTGGATCAGACTGCGGAGCTTGGGCGGCGCGCTCCAGAGCGTCGCCTGGCGGAAATAGGAGCGGACCCGCTTCCGGAGCGAGGCCGCCTTGCCCACATAGACGATGTGGCCGTAGCGGTCGCGCATGAGATAACAGCCGGGCTTGTCCGGCAGTTCCCGGAGCTTTTGTTTGATGGTATCGGATAGGTCCATGATGGAATTTTGGATTTTGGATTGATGGGCGGCTATGACCACAACCCCAAAAATCAACCACTGATTACACGGATGACACGGATGTAATGAACGATTATAGCCGAATTATAACCGCTCAAACACGACAGAATCATTGACAACAGAATCATATTGTCTGCAATCTCATTATCGGTGCCATCCGTGGTAAAGTTCTTGAGGAGCAGCGCCGCGACCTACGACACCATAAAAGAACGCCCAACGCAAAAGAAAACAGCCCCGGAGGTGGCCTCCGTTCGACATAGATCAACTGTAGGGAGGGCATGTCGCTCGGGACTGCCCGCCGGGCTTTCTCCCACGGCCAGACGGCAGGCCCGTTCGCCCGGTTCGACAGGCTCCCTCCTTCGCCAAGGCTTCCGCCGTCGCTCTCCGAGCTATGGAGGACAAGACGGCGTGCAGGCACAGCAGGCAAGCTCGTCCCCGCGACAGCTCGTTCCCGACAGCTCGTTCCGGAGGACCATCGCCCGATCCGCACGACAATTCGGCAGTTCCCGGAGTTTTGACTCGGAGAGATCCATGGTGGAATTTTGGATTTTAGATTTTGGACGTGAGTCCCGTTGGCATGAGCCACGTTGTGGCAATCACGTGACCACGTTGGCACGTGCTACGTGACTCACGTGGGACGGGCCAACGTCCCTCACGGGATTTTGGATTGATCAGAAATCGGAAATCTAAATCAGTAGCCGAATGCAATAGCGCCCGCAACCCAATAAGTGAATGAAAACCATCTTAACTTAACCACGGAATACACGAAAACGGTTTCGCGGGGGTGGAGATCCGTCAATCCAGCGGACTGCGAATGCCGACGCCCGTTTGCTTGGCCGTGTGCAGATAAATTTGCGTTAAAGACAACTTCGAAGGCAAGACAAAATTCGCCCTTTTGTCATAACCCAAAAATTACAATCACTTTCCGCTTGCCATGTAGGAATGGAATCCCTAGGATTCTCGACCAAGAGCACAGGCAATTGGCGCCGTGCATACATGGACGCGAAGTTCGTTCAATAATACTGTTCGCTGCACACGTCATAGC
>JACQHI010000112.1 GCA_016199105.1 Lentisphaerota bacterium
GCCTGGGGCCTGTATGACATGCATGGCTACGTCTGGGAGTGGTGCCACGACTGGTACGAGAGCAGCTACTACGGGTCGCGTCCGAACCCCGACTCCAATCCACAGGGTCCGAGTTCTGGCCAGTACCGTGTCCTGCGCGGCGGGAGTTGGTTCGCCTACCTCAGCGCGTTCGACTGTCGCTCTGCGGAGCGCAGCGCGAACTCGCCTGACCTCCGCAGCCTCGACGTTGGTTTCCGCGTGGTTGCGGGGACGGAGTGACGTTTTGCGCTTTATCCCTTTTACCCTTTATCCTAAGCGGCCCGCAGGGCCGCGTAACGCGCAAAAATGAAAAATGACGAACTTCTGTGATTGACCCGACGTGCTACCGGATGCGGTTTTCCGCGCGCTTCTTACCGCCGCAGCGAGCCCCGCGAGCCGGCTCGTCCCGAGCCCGGCAATGCCGCCGATCATGCATCGCTCCCCTGCCGCGGGAACGCGCGGACCTAAGCACGCAGGACGTGGGACGTGGAGTGGAGGGCGCGGAAGATGACCCAGGTAGGGCGCGGGATATCGGCAGGCCAGTCAAGTGGTCTGCTCAAAAACGACTTCGCGAAAACGGCTCGGCGGCAGCGGGGCCAGGTCCCCGACGCGCACGATGACCACGACCCTACCGGCCTCCTCGTGCCGCCGGGCCAGCGACCGGTTGTAGTCGTCAGTTCGCGGTCCCAGGCCGGCAGCAGCACCACCTGGGCCCCTTGCGAAATCCTTTCAAGGATCTCGGGATGCTCGATGATGTACTTCTCAAACTCAAGCCCCAAGGCCAGGTTTCTGCGCGTCATGCCGTGAGTGTCTCCCCCGTCCCCACACACCTTTCAGATCACCTCGATCCGCTGGGCCGTCAGGTAAATGTCGATCTGGTCGAAACGGACCTTGAGCTTTTCTTTGAACGACCGCATGAACTCCCAGTTCTCCGGCTCGTCGGCCACGTCCACCCTCACGCGAATGAGCCTGTCCTCGTACACGGTGCTTTGGTACTTCCAACGTCCCCGGACGGCGACCGTCTCCCTGGTGGTTGCCCCGAAGTCCTCGAGGAGTTCGTCATCGGTTTCCGCAAACCGCTCCGCTTCGATCGGCCGGCCATCGTTATAGTACAACGGCAGGAGGATTTCGAATCTGATCATGGGCGGCTTCCACTTCGGTGTCGGAGGCGCGACGGTAAGATAGCCCGGCGCTGTCCAGCAGCTTCAGGCTTTCCGGAGGCACGCCGTAGATGTGCCCTCTTAAACTCAGGACGCGGGTGCTGCGGATCAAACGGTAGCAGCCTTCAATGCGGTCGGTCTCATTGTTGAACTTGATGTAGATGGTTTCCATGGGTCTTATTCCGATGCTTCAAGCCATATCCATCATTCCCGTTTTCACCGCCCCCGTCAAGCAAAACCATCGCACCTCATCTCAGTTTTATCTCTGCGAACTCAGCGTCCTCTGCGGTGAATCTTTTGGAGCCCGACCATGAGCCAACGTTCTATTCGCTTTGCGCTCTTTGCGTCCTTTGCGGTTCTCCTATCCACGTGCCTGACCTGCACCACCTGCAACCAGAACACCCTCCCCCCGCCGTTCTTCGATGTGGCGCCCATCCTGACGGCGGTTGAGCCAGGCGAGGCATTGCCTGGGGACCGGATTGTCTTGAAAGGGCGGCGACTCCTAACGCCGCTCGACGCCCACAAGGCGGCAGTCGATTTTCAGGCCCAGGATATTAGCCTTCCTATTTTCGACGTCACGGACTCAAGCGGCACGGTCCTCGTTCCGCCGCTGGCGGGCGGCGAATATTGGGTACGGATACGCTATCCGGGGAGGGCAGCTATCTTCGTCCGTCAAGATGACCATCAAGCCGCTTGCGCCCGCGACGATGACGTCTGCTGAAGCGGCTGATCGATTGGGCGCGAACCTGGCGGCACTGTCCGGAGAAATCCAAGGACAGATCCGGGAGTTGGTAGCGCCCGCGGCGATGTCCGGGGAAACCAGCGAAGGATTGACGCAAGCGCTGTCGGCGCTTGACCCCAGACCTCCTCCTCTGAAACGGCCCGTGTCAAGAGGGTGGCTCTCGCTGCCCGGAGTTGGTTGTTACATGAGCACCTCCCGGAAGTCTCGGACCGGCGACCAGAACGTCCCGAGAGTCGCAATGTCGTCAAACTCCTCTAGGTGGGTCACCCACCCGCAAGCGGGGTGGGCCGAAAACAGACTGATGCGTCCGAAAGACACGTCACCACTAATCTGACATTCGCGGATAGCGAACGCCTCACAAGGAGATCTACAGGGATCGTGTCGGACTGGGAGCTTGATCGCCGGCCGAGACATCCGATGAAGGATCGGGGACCAAAGGCCGCACGGAGGCAGCCCATCACCAGGGCGGATATCGGGGCATCCTCGCACTCCTATCGCATTGCGGTTGAGTGGGTCCAATGTGGTAGAATGGCAGGCGCCTGGCGGGAGGACAGGGCTCCGCAGAAGTGCGACCCGAGCGTCCGTCAGGTCCACGGACAGGGGCGCCCCTTCGGACGAATGGGCGCCTCGGTCTTTCTTCTCTGTTCGGGGCCCAAAGCGATAAACTTTGGGGGGTCCGGGGGGCAAAGCCCCCCGGTCGGGCCGCAGGCCCGAAAGCATTTCTGTGGTCGTAGCCGCCCTGTTCACCATCGTATCCCGCCTGGATTCGGATTACGCCACTTTCATGGCTGCGGCCGCCGGGCCAAAGGACGGCATCTGCTCAGGTCCTGCGAACTCGAGTTCCCCATGTTCCTGTAGCTCCTGGCAAATGGCCCAGAGCCACCCGGCCATCTCCCGAGCGATGGCCACCACCGCCTTGCCCGGAATCATGCATTTACGACACGTCAGGTAGTAGTATCGTTTGCGGAGCCGGGTCTCCATCTGACGAATTCGTTCCGCCAGCCAGGCCGGCAGTTCCGCGAGTTGCTGTTCATGAGCCGGGCTGGGGTGCAGACAGCGGACGTACTGCCAGGCCGCCTGGATCAGCACCCACCGGGTCAACTCATCGCCGTGTCGCGTGATCCGCGGGTGTCCTTTGCCTTTACCGGCGCTGCGCTCGACGTCGGGCACCAGCCCCACGAAGCTCATGAACTGCCGGGCGCCGGCAAAGCGCCGCGGCGTCTGCATGCTGGTCAGAATGGCCAACGCCACCATCGGCCCCACCCCGTGAATCGCCTGAAGGAACCGGCAGGCTTGCCGCCACCGGGGGCGATCCGTCGCCTCCTCGAGACGGTCGTCCGCCGGGCCTAACTCGGCTTCGGCGGCAAGCAAGTGTCGATAGTGGGCCTCGAGGACCGCCTGGGCATCCGCCGTGGGCAGGCGGACCTGATTCACCAGCCACGCGCGCCATCGGCCGCAGAAAGGCGTCTTGCAGGTGGGACACTTCTGGTTGTACCGGGCGAGCTGAGCGGTGATGCGGTTCTTGATGGCCGTGATCTGACTGCTCAGGGCCTTGTGCAGCCGCAGCAAATCCCGAAGTCCCTGGGTCTCTTCGTCGGGCACCCCCACCGCCCGCAGCAGGTTGCTCCGGGCCATCTCCGCGTTCTTGCGGGCATCCAGCCGGTCGGTCTTGTTGCCGCGACGGCGACGGTCGGGGATGCTCCCCGGATCGATCACGATGCAGGGGATCCGCTTGCCACGCAGCTTTCGGTACAACCAGTATCCCGTCCGTCCCGCCTCGTACAGGACCACAAGCGGCCACTTCTTCCTAAGTCGGCGAATGCGCCCGAGGATTTCGTTCTCTGCGGTGTGACAGGTGTCTTCGTGCTGGACCTGCGACTCCCCGGCCGGCATCACCGCGAATTGCGTCATATCGTCGTGAACGTCCAAGGACACTATTCCAAACTCCCGCGGAACGCTAAAC
>JACQHI010000115.1 GCA_016199105.1 Lentisphaerota bacterium
GATCGAAGAGCTGGCGCGCCCCTTGTCGCTCACGATGCGTCTGTTCGGCAATATTCTGGCCAAAGAAATCATTTTGGCGATTCTGCTTTTTTTAATCACTTTTTTCTTTTTTTCCGAAGGACTTGTGTCTAAGTTGCTCCTCCCCGTGCCGCTCCTGCTGCGGCCGGCCATTATTTTGTTGGGCGTGCTGGTCAGTTTCGTGCAGGCCATGGTCTTTACGGCCCTGGCGATGGTATATATCGGTGAAGGGATCAAGGAACATTAAATCAGGAGGGCGTTTATGGCGATTGATATTCTGAGTTTGTCCGTGTTGACGGCGGGATTGAGCATGGCGGTGGGAACCATCGGGCAGGGGCTGGGGCAGGGGCGCGCCGTGGCCGGCGCGATGGAAGGCATCGCGCGGCAACCGGAAGCCGCCGGCACCATCAGCACCAACCTCATCATCGGCCTGGCCTTCATCGAATCGCTGAGCATTTACGTGCTCGTGGTTGCGCTGATCCTGCTCTTCGCCAATCCGTTCGTGGCCAAGTCCGCGAAAGAGCTGGCCGAACTGAAGGCGAAGGTGGAAATGGTTCAGATCGAACAACAGCTCAAGCAGCTTGAAGGGACCGGCGGAGCCGTCCCCGAAAAGCGTCCGTAACGCGCCATGATGGAGTTCGATCCCAGCCTGATGTTCGCGCAGGTCCTGACGTTCCTGGTCGCCCTGTTCCTGCTCTGGAAGATCGCCTTCCGGCCCATGAGCCGGATTTTGGCGGAACGGGCCGACCGTATCCGGAACGATGTGAACGCCGCCCAGCAGGCGAAAGAGGAGGCCGAGCGCATCAAGACGGAGCTGACCCGCCAGATCTCCGAAATGGAGACCCGGGCGCAGGAGGCCTTGCGAAAGGCCGTCGCGGAAGGGCAGAAGGCCAAAGAGGAACTGGTGCAGGAGGCCAGGACACAGGGGCGGGAACTGCTGAAAAAGGCGGACGAGCGGATGGCGATCGAACGGGACAAGGTCCTGAAAGCCCTGCGCCAGGACGTCATCGCGTTGGCCCTGGAGATCACCGAAAAGGTTCTGGCGGCGAAGCCGGACGCCGAGGCGCATCGCCGTTTGGCGGACCAAACCCTGATTGACCTGGAAAAGAAGGGCGCATGAGCTCCCCTGAAGTGGTCAGGCGATATGCGAAGGCGCTGGTGTTGGCCGCCGGCGCGACAGGCGAGGAGGCGCGGGTCGGCGCCGATCTGGGCGCGATTGCCGAATGTCTCGAAATGACGCCGCCACTGGGCGAGCTGCTTCGGAATCCGGCGATCCCGTCGGAAGCCAAGGGGCGGGTGCTGGAGGACTGTTTCAAGGTCCGCGTGGCCCCGTTGACCTGGAATTTTTTACAGCTTCTGGCCGGCAAGAAGCGGGAAGCGTTGCTGACGGCCATCGCCGGGGAATACGCCCGGGTCATGGATGAGAAGGAAGGCCGGGTGCGCGTGGGGCTGGCCGCCGCCCAGCCGTTGAACGAGCCCGAACGGGAGGCCATGAAAAGGCGTTTGTCCGAGGCGCTGAAAAAGAATGTGCAATTGGAGACAACGGTCGAGCCGGAACTTCTGGCGGGCATCGTCCTTCGGGTGGGCGATCGCCTGATTGACGGCAGCGCGCGCGGCCGTCTGGACCGGATTCGCGAGGAATTAATGCAAGCCGCCGACACAACAACTTGAGACCACTATGGCAGACGAAAAGAAAATACGTCCCGAGGAAGTCACGGAAGTCCTGAAACGCCAACTGGAGCGCTACCGGACCGGAACCCAGATCACGGAAGTCGGCACCGTCCTGCAGGTGGGCGACGGCATTGCCCGCATTCACGGTCTGCCGAACGCCATGGCCAACGAGCTCCTGGAATTTCCAAAGGGCATTTTCGGCGTGGCCATGAATCTGGAGCGGGACCATATCGGCTGCGCCATCCTGGGCGACGACAAGGCGATCAAGGAAGGCGACACGGTCAAAAGCACCGGCCGCATCATGGAGGTCCCCGTCGGCGTCGGGTTGATCGGCCGCATCGTCAATGCGCTGGGCCAGCCGATTGACGGGAAGGGCGTGATTCCGACGAAGAAACACCGTCCGATCGAACGCCGGGCGCCCTCCGTGATCGAGCGGCAGCCGGTGCGCGAACCCCTGCAAACGGGCCTGAAGGCGATCGATTCGATGGTGCCGATCGGCCGCGGCCAGCGCGAACTGATCATCGGCGACCGCCAGACCGGCAAGACCGCCATCGCCATCGACGCGATGATCAACCAGAAGGAAGAAGGCGTCACCTGCATCTACGTGGCGATCGGCCAGCGCTCCTCGACCGTCGCCCAGATCTACGACCGCCTGCAGAAGGCCGGCGCGATGGACTACTCCATCATCGTCAGCGCCTGCGCCTCCGACCCCGCCCCGCTCC
>JACQHI010000114.1 GCA_016199105.1 Lentisphaerota bacterium
CATCCTTGTGAGCGAGTTTGTCGAGGACGTCCTGGGCGGCGCGGCACTCGGCATCGCGTTTATTGAGACCCTGTCCGGCGCCGGCGATGATGTCGGCCACGTTGACTTCCACAAAATAGGTTTTGGCGTGTTGAGGGCCCTCATGCCGGACGACGCGGTAATGGGGATTTCTTTTCCAGCGGCGCTGGGCGATTTTCTGGAGATGCCCTTTGGGGTTGTCCGACCATTCGTCCGTGGGGCTTAGCTCGATGCAGGGCACGAACAGCTTCTGGAAGATTTTGTTGACCGCTTTCAGGCCGCTGTCCAAATAGGCGGCGCCGATCACGGCTTCGAGTGCGTCCCCGATCGTGGAGGGCCGCCGGTGGCCGCCGGTCTGTTTTTCCCCCTTACCCAGCTTGAGTTCGTCGCCCAGGCCGATGGCCATGCCGATGTCGGCCAGCGTCTTGCCGCAGGTCATCTGGCTGCGCAGGCGGGTCAAGCCGCCTTCGTCGAGCTCGGGGAACCGCGCGTAGAGATAGTCGCCGGAAACCAGGGACAGCGCGGAATCGCCCAGGAACTCGATCCGTTGGTTGTCGCTGGGCGCGGCAGTCTCGAAGCGGAACGAGGGGTGCATGAGCGCCATGGCCAGGAGCTCCTTGTCCCGGAAGGAATAGCCCAGTTTCTTTTCCAAGGCGCGGTACGGATTATGGAAGAAAAGTCTCATGCGCGCGGGTGATAGCGATCGAAGGCGGTTTTCAGGCGCGACTGATCCACATGGGTGTAAATTTGCGTGGTGGCAATGTCGGCGTGGCCGAGCATCTCCTGGATCACGCGCAAGTCGGCGCCGTTCTGCAAAAGATGGCTGGCGAAGGAATGTCGGAGCGTGTGAGGACTGATGGATTTTTCAATCCCCGCCGTGCGGGCGCATTTCTTGACGATAACCCAGATGGTCTTTCGGTTCAACGGAGTCTTGCGGTACGTGAGAAAGACATGACGGGCGGCGGGGTCCGTGGAGAATTTCGGCCGCGTATGGGCGATATAGCCCTGGAGAAGGGACAGGGCCGTCCGGGACACCGGGACAACCCGCTCCTTGCGGCCCTTGCCGAAACAACGGAGATAGCCGGCGTCAAAGTGGATGTCGTCAATTTTCAGGGCCGCCGCTTCCGACACCCGCAGGCCCGAGGCATAGAGCGTTTCCAGGATGGCGCGATCCCGTATGCCCCTGGGGGTGTTGCCGGGCGGTGCGGCCAGCAAACGCTCCACCTCCTTGTAGGTCAGAAAGTCCGGAAGCATTTTCCACAGGCGCGGAGAGTCCATGGCTTCCGTAACATTCTGGCCCAGCAGCGATTCCTGTTGAAGGTACCGAAAAAACACCTTGATGGCCACAAATAGGCGGGATACCGAATTGGCGCCCAGCTCGTGCTTCTTTTCCTCCAGCAAAAAATCGAGAAGGAGGTCGCGGGTGACGGCATTGAGCGTGCCGATCTTCCGGCCCTCGAGGAAACGGATCAATTTCTTCTGGTCGGACTCGTAGGCGGCGCGGGTGTTCCCGCTCAGATTACGTTCCAGCGAAATATAATCCAGGAATTGGTCGACAAGCGCGTGCATGGTCGAATCGGATGTGCCCGCTAATCACTCTAATTCACGCGAATTGTTGCCTTTTCATTCGCGCTTATTCGCGTTATTCGCGGGCAAAGATCCGGAAGTGTTTCCTAAGGATCGTGATTCTCAACGTTCGGTTCCCGGCATTCCGGCGGCAATTGGTTCACGGCATTGGTGTCGGCTTCCGTTTCATTGGCGTCAAAACCGGCGGCCGCGATGGCAAACTCGATGTTCATCTTGGAGAGGCTCATCGAATTATACGTGATTTTCAGCTCCCGCTTCTCGTAGTCGGGCTCGACGGATGCAATACCCGACTGCTTCGTCAGGGAGTCGCGTATGAGTTTTTCGCAAGCCGCGTTTTTCAAGCCCGGAACCTTGACGATGAACGTCCGGATATCCTCCGACCGGCAGGCGCTCAGCAAGGCCAGGCACAACCCCGCGATTCCGATTCCCATCCATGTCTTCATAGTCTTTTCCTCCACCGTGGCTTCGGCATCGCAACTCAAAATAATCAACCACGCGCGGCGCGTGGCAAGCCACGGACTTGTCCCGATCTTCGCGGGATTACACGGATGGGAAGTCAAACTGTCTGATCGTATCAGTGCTATCCATGTAATCCGTGGTTAACATTCTTGTCTTTTCTCGCGGTTCCAGACGCCTAATGCACTGTACCATGCGCCGTGAAATTCCGCCAGAGGCCTTTTTTTGTTGCCGACAATTCGCATTATGGCAGAATAGCCGAAAGAAAACCGGGTGGCTGACTGACTCTCGTGCAGGCGACAGGGTGTGGCACGCATCGCGCCCAGCCCCCGGCGGGCTGTGGTCGCTTGAGTCAATCAGCCACCCGCGGAAAAAACAAGGGGAGGAATAACCGATGAACAGCGATCAGGTCAAAAAAGGGATGGAACGCGCGCCGCACCGCAGTTTGTTCAGGGCCGTTGGGGTGAAAGACGAGGATTTCCAAAAACCGTTCATCGGGGTCTGTAATTCGTTCGTCGAAATCATTCCCGGCCATGTGCATTTGAATGCCGTCGGGCGTTGGATCGGACGGCAAATACGGAAGGCCGGCGGAGTGCCGTTCGAGTTCAATACCATCGGCATTTGCGACGGCATCGCCATGGGCCATCCGGGCATGAAGTATTCCCTGCCCAGCCGCGAATTGATCGCCGACAGCGTCGAGTCCATGGTCCGCGCGCACTGTTTTGACGCGTTGCTCTGCATTCCCAATTGCGACAAGATCGTGCCGGGCATGCTGATGGGGGCGCTTCGGGTGAATATTCCCACCCTCATGATCAGCGGAGGCCCCATGGCCGCCGGCCGGATGCCGGACGGCAAGACCGTGGATTTGATCGGTGTTTTCGAGGGGGTGGCCGCCTGCGGGAAGGGCGGCCTGTCGGCCGCCCAGTTGGAGGCGGTTGAACGGCACGCCTGCCCCGATTGCGGTTCCTGTTCCGGCATGTTCACGGCCAATTCCATGAATTGCCTGTGCGAGGCGCTGGGGATGGCCTTGCCCGGAAACGGCACGATCCTCGCCACGGATCCCCGGCGCAAGTCCCTCTATTCCAAGGCGGCCAGGCGCATCGTGGAGATGGCGGTGGCCGGCGGACCGAAGCCCCGGGACGTGGTGACGCAGGAAGCGCTGGATAATGCGTTTGTTGTGGATATGGGCATGGGCGGCAGTACGAATACGGTCCTGCATGCGCTGGCCATTGCCCGGGAGGCCGGCGTTGATTATGACCTGAATCGGATCAACGATATTTCCCGGCGCTGTCCCAATATCTGCAAGGTGTCGCCATCGTCAGCCTTTCACATGGAGGATGTGGATCGCGCCGGCGGCATCAGCGCCATTATCCGGACGCTGGCGTCTTTGCCGGGCTTGATTCATCCCAAGGCCATGACGGTGACGGGCAAAACGATCTTGAAAAATGTGGCGCGCGCCGCGGTCAGCGATCCGGCGGTGATCCGGCCTGTCGACAATCCGTATTCGAAGGAGGGCGGCCTGGCCGTTTTATGGGGGAATCTGGCCCAGGACGGGGCCGTCGTGAAGACCTCCGGCGTGGCTCCGGCCATGATGAAGTTCGAAGGGGAGGCCATCGTTTTCAATTCCCAGGAGGAAGCCTGCGCGGGCATCCTCGATGGCCGGGTCAAGTCCGGACACGTGGTGGTGATCCGTTATGAGGGGCCTCGCGGCGGGCCGGGCATGCAGGAAATGCTCGCGCCCACTTCGTATATCATGGGGCAGGGTCTCGGCGAAAGCGTGGCGCTGATTACGGACGGCCGTTTCTCCGGCGGCACCCGGGGCGCCTGCATAGGCCATGTTTCGCCGGAGGCGGCCGCCGGCGGCAGCATCGGGCTTCTGCGCGACGGGGATCGCGTCCGGTACGATATTCCCGGTCATCGCCTCGACGTGGTCTTGAGCGATGATGAGTTGCGTCTCCGCAAGGCCGACTGGAAGCCGGTGACCCGTCCGGCATTGACCGGCTACCTCAGGCGATACGCGGAAAAGGTGGCCAGCGCCGGGCAGGGCGCCGTCCTGCTGTAAAGGCATGGAAAGAGAGACGAAGGGAAAGAAGAAAGGCAAGATTAAGGGGGATGATTAAGGAAAGACGAAGGGAGGAACAAAAACCCACCTTAATCTTTAACCCTAATCTTTTCCCTTAATCTTCATACGGGGCTTTTTGATTGCGGGAAATGCGTCTGGATGTACCGGATGGCGTCGTCCAGGGACGGCAGGATCTTGGTGCAGTACCGGACCATCCACGGGTTGCAGTTCTTGAACGAGAACGGGGAGAAGGCCACCACGAATTTGCCCAGATCGTGCGAGGCGTAAAACACTTCCATGGCGGTCCCGATGGAGGGCTTGTTGTAATTGACCAGGAGCAGGTCGGCGTCGCGGATGTCCTGGAGGTCGAATTCGACGATTTCGTTGGAACTGTCCACTTCGCGGTCCTTGAAGTTGCGCCGCATCGGGTCCAGAATCAGGAAGCGGCGGCCCAGCGTCCGGGCGGCGATGGTCCTCCAGGCCCTGGCCCGGCCTTTGTGTTCATCCATGATGGGGCCGCCGAGATAGATTTTTTGGCGGGGTTCACGGTTGATTTTTTTCATGACATGTGAACTTTCGCATGTTTCCGGCCTTGATGCAAGGCCGGAAACATGCGAAAGTTCACTCACCCATGCACTCGACAACCGTAGCTTTCAAAACCGTGGGGTGCCGCCTGAACCAGGCGGAAACGGCGCAGTTGCGCGCCGTGTTCGAGTCCGCCGGATATGCCGTGGCGCCGTTCGGCCATGCCTGCGATGTCTGTGTAATTCACAGTTGTGCCGTGACGGACCGGGCCGAGCGGGAAAGCCTTCGCTTCGCGCGTTCCGTGAAACGCCGCTTTCCCGGAGTGTTTGTGGTGCTGGCCGGCTGCGCGTCGGAGGTTGTCTCGTCCAGCCGGCTCGAACGCGGGGCCGTTGACCTGGCGGTCCGGCAATCGGACAAATGGGCGTTGCCGGATCGACTCCGGGCCCATGGGTTTCATCCGCCGCCGGGCGTGGCGCGGCGCCTGCCGCGTTTCGCGTCGAAGCGGGCCATCGTGAAAGTGCAGGATGGTTGCGACTTCCAGTGCGCGTATTGCATCGTACCGCGGACACGGGGAGCCGCGAGAAGTCGGCCGCTGGACGAACTGGTTCGGGAAGTCGCGGGTTTGGCGGCGGAAGGTTTCAGGGAGATCGTGCTGACCGGCGCCAACATCGGCTGCTATGGGGCGGGACGAACACGGCTGGTCCATCTGCTCGAGGCCGTGGAAGCCATATCGGGACTGGAGCGGATACGGATCAGTTCAATCGAGCTTTCCACGGTTGAACGTGAAGTGATTGAGTATATGGCCGGATCCCGGAAGCTCTGTCGGTTCCTTCATTTGCCGTTGCAAAGCGGGGATGACAACATCTTGGCCGCCATGGGGCGCCGGTACACCATACGGGACTATCGGGCTCTGCGGGCGTATGCCGAAAGCAAAGTCGGCGGAATAGGCTATGGTACGGATCTGTTGGTGGGATTCCCCGGCGAGGATGAAAAGGCGTTTCAAGCCACGGAGACGCTGGTGCGGGAGCTGCCCTTCGGCAAGCTTCATGTATTCCCCTTCAGTCCCCGGCCCGGCACCCCGGCGGCGGCGCGGACCGATTCGGTGTCGCGGGGGATTGTCCGGGCGCGCGTGGCCCGTCTGATGGCGTTGGGAGAAATCAAACGCGCGGAATTCGCCCGGCAATGGCTCGGGCGGGAAGTCTCCGTGTTGGTGGAAAATCTGGATGAACAAGGGAGAGGGCTGGGGTGGACCGGCGAGTACCTGGAGGCCCGGCTTGAAGGACCGGGCCTGACGCCGAACCGCGTTTTCCGCCTCGTTCCGGCTCGCGTCGAGGGCGCTGTGTTGATCGGGCCGGCGGCAGGACAGATTTCAACCGCAAAGGAGTAAGAATCGCAAAAAGAGGCTGAACGACTCAACAGTGAACCGCTGAATGGCGCTTCGGAGTGCCATGAACTTTGAACCATGCCCAGACATTCGCATTTTATGGAAGAGCAGCGGTCCCGTAGGTCCCGCTGTACCGGGGAAATGCTCGAAAGTACAGCGGGGGCTACCTGCCCGCAGTGCCTTCGGCACAGCCGATGCAGGCGGGCGAACCCGCTGCTTCTCGCACACCGTTCAAGCGCCATAATGCGAATTCCTGAACCATGCCAGTATTTCGTTGCTTGGCCGGTTTCTTTTTCCTAATCTCCGGGTCATTGCTACTCTGCGAAGTTGCGACCCGTCCTCCATGGAGAGGTGGCTGAGTGGTTGAAAGCACCGGTCTTGAAAACCGGCGTCCCGCTTGCGGGACCGGGGGTTCGAATCCCTCCCTCTCCGCCACGCAGCAGAGTTCCGCGAGGCGGAACACGCTGCGTGGCTGCCCTGAAGTGTGTTGCGCCCCCGTTTCGCGGGGGCGCAACTCTACTTCAGGGCGCCCTGGCCGGCAGCATGCTTTGACTTGATGAGGAGCAGCAGAGTTCCGCGAGGCGGAACACGCTGCGTGGCTGCCCTGACCGACAACATGAAGGACAGGAACCGTGAGTTCACCGTTACCCTTCTGCGTTTACGTTCTGAGGAGTCACCACGACGGCGGCCTTTACATCGGATTCACCACGGATATGGACCGACGCCTGGATGAACACAACTCGGGGAAGTCTCCGTCTACTGCGCCGCGGCGCCCGTTTGAGCTTGTGTTCTGCGAGTTCTTCCTGGTCAAGGGCGATGCGCAACGGAGAGAGGAATACCTCAAGACGTCATCAGGCAGACGTGCTCTGAAACTCATGTGCCGGGAAACGCTGCCCTGAAGTGTGTTGCGCCCCGCTTTGCGGGGGTGCAACTCTACTTCAGTGCCTTCCCTTGACGCCCGCCTCGGCGTGTTATATAACAGCAACCGACGGCCATGGAAAGGACATCGGCGGGATGAGCTATGCCTATCGGATGATCGCGGACGATATCGTGAAGCGTATTCGGCGGGGCGAATGGAAGGAAGGCGAGAAAATTCCCGCGCTCAACGCGCTGGAGCGCCATTACCCGCAAAGCCGCATGACGCTCTATAAGGCCCTGCGGTATTTGACGGAGCGCGGCCACCTTCACATGGTCCATGGCCTCGGCACTTTCGTCAAAGCCTCCGAACCCCGGCTGCGAATCGGGATCCTGGCCAGCCGCGCCTTGTTCCGGCAGGGATTGGCCCCGTTTGCCTTTCAAGCCTTTCGGCATGCGCATGCCTTCTTTTCCCGCGTCGGCATGGATTCGCAGCTCTACGCCGAAGACCCGATCGTCCCGGCGGGACTCCCGTCCGGTTTGCGGGAGGAATTGGAGCGCGGGAAACTGGCCGGCCTGTTGACGGTGGATGCCGGTTTTCCCCGGCAGTATATGGCGACGCCGCAATGGCGGGAACGGGCCATCCCGCATGTCAATATCGGCGCCTTGCCGGCGCCCTACCGGGTGTATGTGGATCATGAGGCCTTCATCCGCCGGGCGGCGGCTCTGGCGCATGATCGGAAGCGGCGCTGCGCGGCTCTTCTGGAAAAAGAGGAGCATCTGGCCGGGCATCGTCCCGGATTTGTCCGGTACTGCCGGGCGGTCCGGCTCATCCCCTGGTCCGAACCGGTGGAGCCGCCTTCCCCGGCGTTGTCCTTTGAAGAATATGGGTATTGGCTGATGCGCCGGGTGTGGGCGTGCGCCCGGAAACCCGATGCGGTGATCGTCCCGGACGATGTGATCGCCAAGGGCATTGCCCAGGCCGCGTTGGCGCTCGGCATCCGGGCGCCCCGGGAATTGTTGATCGTGGCGATGACGAACCGGGACGCGCCGATTTTCTATCCCGTGCCGGTGGTGGCCATGGAAGTGGATGTGGAGTCCATCGTGATGAAAGCCGCGCGTTTATTGCTGGATCGGATCAAGGGCAAGCCGGTCCGCCCTCAGTCCATCCTGGTGCCGCCGAAACGGGTGGTGGAAAAGAAGGGATGCACAGGAGCAAACGGAGAGAACACATGAATCAATATATATGGCTGGTTGGTGCGATGATGGCGGGCATGGCGGCCCGCGGCGCGGAGGTTCCCGTGAAGGCGGCTGACACGCATGCGGCGGGAACCCCGGCCCTGGCCGCGGCCGGACTGCTCCCGCAGGATCATGACTATCAGAAGGTTCTGCGGGCCTTTATGGTCACGCTGACCGAACAGGACTTCGCGCACGGCGTGACAAACGATCTGACCGCGCCGTCGGCCCTCGAGGATTCGGAGGTCCGGTTCCGGACTTATATCTACACCCTTATGCCGCAGCCGCTGGTGGGGACCAAGCGCGGAGTGCCTGCCATCAACGCCCCGCCGGCGCTTTTTACCCTGGCCGCCATCGAGACCACGAACGGCGTCATGCGGGTGCCGGTGTATCCCGAGGCGTTGATCTCGTTTGTCCTGTGGGATTATCCGGGCAATCCCTACCGCAACAGCCGTGCG
>JACQHI010000116.1 GCA_016199105.1 Lentisphaerota bacterium
CGCGGCAACGCGGAAGTGTTTCCGCTGGAAATCGTCTCCGGCAAATTGAAAGACCGCCCCGGCGCGGTTATTTTGCTGCGGGACATCACGGCGCGCCGGCAACTGGAAGAACACGTGATCCGCGCCAAGGAAGAGGCCGAATCCTCGAACGCGGCCAAGACCCAGGCGCTGGCCCAATTGGAGGCGAGCTACACCAAGCTTCAGGATTTGGAGCGCATGCGCGATATGTTGACCCACATGATCGTCCACGACCTCAAGTCGCCGCTCTCGTCGATGATCGGCTTGCTCAGTCTGGTGGAGGAATCGGCCCCCGACGAATTCGAAGAGGATCAGATCAAGCACCTCCGAAACGCAAAAAAGGCCGGCTGTTCGCTCCTCCAGATGATCGAGACCCTGCTGGATATCGCCCGCCTGGAAAGCCGCGCCATGCCGCTGAATCGAAGCCCCAGCGACCTGGGCAACTTGATTCACGAGGCGATCACGCTGCTTGACCAGGAAGGCGCGCACAAGATCGTCGGAATCAGCGAGCCCGAGACCCCCCTCATCGTCTCTTGCGATCCGGACATCATTCGCCGCGTCATCGCCAATCTGATCATTAACGCGGCCAAATTCACGCCCGCGGACGGCGAGATACGCATCGCGGTACAGGCCCAGGGCGATCGCGAAGTCCGGCTGGCCGTGGCCGACAACGGCAAGGGAATCCCCGCCGAATACCATGAGGCCATTTTCGAACGGTTCCGCCAGCTTGAAGTCCGCAAGCTGTCATACGGGTTGGGGCTGAATTTCTGCAAACTCGCCGTCGAGGCCCATGGCGGCAGGATTCATGTCGATAGCCAGCCCGGCAAAGGCAGCATATTCTGGTTCGTTCTTCCGACGGCGCCGCCCGACACACCGGCCACATCAGGAGCCGCATGACGGAACCCATCGTTTACCTCAAGGGCCGGTTGATTCCAGCGAAGGAAGCCGTGCTGCCGGTCTATGACGCCGGGATTGTGCTGGGCGCCACCGTCACCGAGATGACCCGGACGTTCAACCACCAGCCGTTCAAACTCCGAGAGCATGTGGACCGGCTGTACCGCTCCATGAAGTACGTCCGGTTCGACACCGGCCTTTCGCCCGAGAAGCTGATGGAGATCAGCCTGGAGGTTATCCATCATAACGCCGGCTTGATTCCGGAGTCCCGCGAGCTCGGGATCATCCATTTCGTCACCGCCGGGACTTTCTCGATATATGCCGGCTCGGCGGGAGGCGGCGCCGCCATGACGCCTACCGTCTGCGTGCACACGTTTCCGCTGCCGCTGCACCTGTGGAAGGCTTACGACACCGGCATCCACGCGGTGACGCCGTCGACCCGGCACGTGCCGCCCCAATGCATAGACCCCAAGATGAAATACAGGAGCCGCCTTCATTACTGGCTGGCCGAGAAGGAAGCGCAACTCGTGGATCCCAAGGCGGCCACCCTTCTCCTGGACCTCGACGGGAACGTCACCGAGTTCAGCGGCGGAAATATTTTAATCGTCAAGGAGGGGACAATCATTTCTCCGACTTTACGGAACATCCTTCCCGGGATCAGCCGGCAAACGGTGATCGAACTCGCTCGCGAGCTGGCTATTCCCTTCGCAGAGAAGGACATCCAGGTCCATGATGTCTGCAACGCCGATGAGGCGTTCGAATCGTCCACCCCGTTCTGCCTGATCCCCGTCACCCGGATCAACGCCATTCCGGTCGGCGATGGGAAGCCGGGCCCCGTCTGCAAGAAGCTGCTCGCCGCCTGGAGCCGGCTCGTCGGCCTCGACATCGTGAAGCAGATCATGAACGACGCGCCATAAGGGAGATATGAGCGTGGCCAAGGGAATCGAATTCATCTCCGACAGGCTCCGGGGCGTGCGGATCCTTGTGCTGGATGACGAGGAGATCATCAGCCAGACGATCCGTTGCTACCTGGTCGCGAATGGCGGCACGGTTGAAACGGCGTCGGACGGAGTCACCGCCCTGCAAAAACTGCTGGAGGCAAATTTCGATCTGGTCACCGTGGATTTGCTGATGCCGAAGTTGAATGGCCTGGCCTTCGTCCAGGCCGCCCGGAAAATTTGGCCCTGGCTCGGATTCATCATTGTCACGGGCATCCAACAAAGCGACCTGCTCTTCAAGGCGAAGGCACTGGGCATATCCAGGATCCTGCACAAGCCTTTCCAGATCGAATCGCTGGCGGACATGGTCAGAGCCGAAGCGGACGACTGCGTCAAGCGGATAGCGGCCATGCCCGCTCCCTCCATCAATCGGATACAGCAACATCACCGGATACTCAGGCACATCGCCGCGACGGTGGCGACGGCCGAATCGTTCGTTGACGCCATGCTTGAATTTCAGCGCGGCATTGCCCAGATCCATCCCGTGGACATACAGGCGGTTCTCGGCATGGAAGGAAGCGAGCTTGTGTTCGTGGTCAATCGGTCGAAACCCGTTTCCGGCGCTGAGATAGACAAGCTCCAGGGCGAGGCGGCGGCGTTGTTCGGGGCGCTCACCGGCAAGCCGGTATCCGGCACGGTGGCGCGGGTTCTCGTCGGCGATCCGGCCCGCGAGCCGGAAGGAGACGAGCGGACGCCCAAATCGGCGATCATGCTGCCGATCCTCACGGGAAACTCCTTGCAGGGACTGCTGGTCCTGGCCTCCATGGACGAGGATCTGACCCAGACCCTGGATATTTCCTTCTTCCTGAGCGCGGCCAACACCCTGTCCTCCGTGATGGCGGGAATGAGCCGCATGCGCCATCTCGCCAACCACGATTATCTGACGGGGCTGTGCAACCGCGCCTATTTCGAGGAAACGTTGAAACATGCGCTTTCCGTCAGCCGGCGGAACGACCGGCCGCTGTCCATGCTGTTGATGGATCTCGACAACTTCAAAAAAGTCAACGACACGCATGGGCATCGGGCGGGCGACCAGGTGCTGAGGGAATTTGCGCAGATTCTTTCAAAGGAGGCCCGCGAATCGGACCTTGTCGTTCGTCTTGGCGGCGACGAATTTGCCGTGCTCATGCCGGAGACCGCGCGCGAGGGGGCCCTGACCCGGGCTCACCGGATCATCGCATCGGTGGCGTCGCAGGTGTTCCTCCGCGACGAGCACCGGCTGAACCTGACCACGTCGGCGGGACTCGCCGGGAGTTGGAACCTCGACCGCTCCTCGCCGCCGTCACAAATGCTGCTTTATGCGGACCTTGCGCTGTACGGCGCGAAGCAGGCGGGGCGCAATACGGTCCGGGTGTGGGAAGCCCCCGTCAATCCCAGCGGCGCCGTCAGCGCCGGGACGACGGAGAGGCCGCGGACGGACGAACACCAAGGAAGGATACTGGTCGTCGATGACGAAAAGCCCATCGCCGACGTGGTGTCCATCATGCTGTCCGGCAACGGCTACGCCGTGGATACCGACACGTCGGCCGCGGACGCCCTGTCGCGCATCGCCGACAACCGCGCCGCCTATGACCTTGTGCTGACCGACCTGAATATGCCCGGAAAGTGCATATTCAATTGACTCCACCTTCCCCCACAGGTTGTGGTTGGGACAACGCCGGTCTTCCGCCGACTATCCGACTGTAGGGGACGGGATCGACTTGGACGGCTTGCTGAACAAG
>JACQHI010000113.1 GCA_016199105.1 Lentisphaerota bacterium
ACCTCGATCACCAAGCCGGAACACTCATAACGCTGAACGAATGATTTTGTTGTCAATGATTCTGTCGAGATTGATTATGTTGGGTTGCGGGTAACCCGCTTTGGGATCTCTCGCGGCTAATCACCTCTCCTGGACCGTCTGCTTGGGAAGTTTTGCAAGAGGTCCCTCTGTCATGGCGCCCTTTGGGGTCCGGCGGCCGGCGCCGCCGCGGGCGCGGCATCGGGAGCGGAGAGCTGGAGGGACAAGGAGGAGCCCCGAGCCCGGTTCACGACCTCCACCAGGTCCCCGGTGCGATCGAAGCGGTCGCTTGCGTAGAGAAGGCGTCCGTTCTCCTTGTCGAACACCAGATCGAAGCCTTTCTGTTTGGCCATGTCGGCGACCGAGGACCGAATGAGTTTGGAAAAGGCGCCCGTCCCATCCGTGGCGGAACGCTTGATTTCCGCCGAGCGTTTTTCCCAGTATTCGCCGAGTTCCTTTTCCTTGCGAATGATGTCCTTCTGGCGCGCCGCCAGCGCCTCCGCGTTCGACGTTTCTTCCGCCGTCTTGAAATCCCGGTTCAGGCGCTCCAGCTCCTTCCACCGGCTCTGCACCTCGCGGTCCAACGCTTCGACGTCCGTCTGGACCCGGGCCTCGACATCTTTTTTTTCGGGCATCTTTTCGGCCACGGCCGCCAGGTCAACAACGGCAATCCGAAGTTCCTGGCCGGCCGCGGAGCTGAAGGCGCCGGTAAAAATCGCAAAAGCCGTTCCGGCACTCAGGGCCATCGCCCGCCGTCGCCCCGCGCGCCACAAGATCGGGCGTCGGCGACGAACGGCCGCGGGTTCGCTGCCCGATTGGGTCTGATCCGTTGACATGCTTCCTGGCCCTCCCTTGTAAGTCGTAGTGTGTCTGCTCAACGCAACGGCCGTCAACACAATTCCGGCGCTTCCCCGGGGAAGCGCCGGAATTGGTTAAGATAAAACCGGATCCGCGTCTTAGAACATGGTCCGGACATTCATGAACGCTTCGTGCTCTTTCTCGCCGGTGTTATCGATGTCAGCACGCCCGATGACTCCGATGCGCATATTCTGCCGCGGGAAAAACCAGAGCGACGCGGTTGCCTTCTCGAATTCGGTCGTATCCGAGTCAATCCAGTCATACTGGAGCGCGCCCCACCATGTCTTGCTCTTGCTCAGCCACTGACCGAGAAGGGCGCTCAAGCCCTGGAAGTCCACCGTGGTCTCGCTGCCCGAGCGGGCGAGCGTCCAGTTGTCGTCGGTGCCCACAAAATAGGCCACTTGCAGGTCCGTGGCGTCGCGGAACCGGATGTTCAAAGCCGGCCCGACGCGCCCGAATTCGTTTTCGGCCTCGACGGCGGAGGAAACCGTGCCGGCGGAATTGGTCGTTGCCGTCAGGTTTTTCGTGTCCGTGCCGGCCAGCCCCGCGACGGAGATCGCGGACCCGTCAAAGTCGCCCGACTGCGCCAGCCAGGCTTTGAGGGTGGCATAGTAGTTCTTCGCATCGTTCGGGTCCGTTGCGTTGGCGCCGTTCTGTACGCCGAACGCCCACAGGATATACTCGTTGTACCCGTAATATTCGACGGCCGGATACGGCGACGCGATGTCCACGGAATCGCTGCCGCTTCCGCCGGAAGCCTTGTAGGTAAAGATCTCGTTCTTCACCGGCGGTATGGCGCGGAGACGTCCGGTCATCGCATGCCAATTCATGGCCGACAGGCGGCCCACGCGAATGTTCGCAAGACTGCCCAAGTCGAGCAGATTGTGGAAGCCCAACTGGAACCAGTTGATATGCACCGCGCTGGGCGTCACTTCCGTTTCGATGAAGGTGGAGATGTTCTTGGCGATGGAGCCGCCGACAAAGAACTGCACCCAATCCGCCTTGCCGACGTCGAACTGATCGCCCTTGGAACCGTCGGCTTCCGTCCGCGCGTTGCTCTTGTAAGCGAAGGGCGTGAAGCTCAGGCGGATGCCAAAGATGTCCGGCAACGAATTCAGCTTGAGGTTGTCCGAGACATTGATCTTGGCATCGTCATCCCCATCCTGGCTTCCGGGCACCTGGTACCCGTTCTGCATGAACGCGTCGCCATAGGCGTTGAGTCGCGGAAACACGCTGTGACACGTTGTGCAGTCCACCTTGTACTTGCGAGACCACTGCGAAAGCGCCAGCGCGTCGTTCGCGAGCGCCAGCACGACACCGACCACCATCAGTTTCAACCATATTCTCATGTTCAGCACCCTCTCCACTCATGAGTTAAGAAAATTACTCAAAATCCAACAAAAATGTCCGACTTTATGCTGTGCCGTCACCTCCTCGTCATTGGTTTTATCGCTGCTGTTATCGTTCCACCACCCGATTAAACGGCCGTCATGACGATCGGGTGTCCCATGTGAAGAACTTTTTTCACTTCATTCAGCAACCGGTCGGCGGAAATCGGTTTTTCGAGAAATCCGGCCGGCGCCTTGCCCAGGTGTCGGTTCAACTCCTCGGCGTCGAAGGCCAGTCCCAATTTCCGATTGACGTCGGACAACATGAGCACGGGGATGTCGCGCGTGGCGGGATCGCGTTGCAGCTCGGCGTAGGTGGCGAACCCGTCTTTTCCGCCCGGCATCATGACGTCCAGAACAATGGCATCGGGGCGCGCGCGCTGCGCGCGGCGCACGGCGTCTTCGCCATTGGTGGCCGAGAGCACCGGGTACTCCGCGCCCAGAGCGCGAACCAAGAAGTCCAACCATTCCGGATCGTCGTCCACCACCAGAATGGTGCGGACGATTTGCGCGGCGCCGAACGTTGTTGCCTTCTTGAACACGACACGCTTTTCGGGACAAGTCCGTGAAAACAGGCTTCCATCGGTTGTTTCGCCTGGTTCTTACGCGATACGCGCGGACTGCAACATGACCGCCGGATTACAAGTTGGTCATCTTGCCGGGGGAGACGGCGGCTCAAGACGGGAACACGAGGGTGAACGTGGCGCCCTGGCCCAAGACGCTATGGACGCGGATGTCGCCCGCGTGAAGCCGCATGATGGACCGGACAATGGCGAGCCCCAGGCCGGTCCCGGCGGGGGACCCGGAAGGAGACCGAGGGATCCGGTAGAAGCGGTCGAAGATTTTCGAAAGATGCTCCGGCGCGATGCCGGCGCCGGTGTCGCGGATGCTGAGTTCCAGCGTTTGATCGTCGAGAGGGTGGAGGGCGATGCAAACGCTTCCGCGGGCGGGCGTATGGTGGAGCGCGTTGGCGAGCAGGTTGCCGATGGCGCGCCGGAACAGCGCCGGATCGCCTTTCACCCAGCCCTGGCCTTCGCACGCCATCTCCACCTCCCGTTCTCCCGCCAAAGCCTCGTAAAATTCAATCACCGCCTCGATTTCCTTCCGGGCGTCGAACCGGACCCGTTCCAGGGCCGCCTTCGGATTGTCGGCGCGGGCGAGGAAGAGCAAGCCGTCGATCATCCGTGACAACCGGTCGTATTCTTCCAGGCTGGAGGCCAAAAGCTGCTGATAGTCTTCCGGCGCGCGGGAACGGGTCAAGGCCACCTCGGCTTCTCCGCGCAGATTATTGATCGGCGTGCGCAATTCGTGCGCCAGGTCATCGGAAAATTGCGACAAGCGCGTAAAGGCCTCTTCCAACCGATGCAGCATGGCGTCCAAAACCGCCGCCAGACCGGCGAGCTCCGCCGGCCATCGCGAGCCCGATATCCGTTCGTCCAGGCGGCTGGCGGTGATGTGTTCGGCGACCTTCGCGATCTCGGCGAGCGGCCGCATGCCCTCGCGGGCCACCCAGACGCTCGTTCCTCCGGCAAACACCAGACCCAGGCCCAGCACAAGCAGCAGTTGGCGGCGATAATCCGCCAGGAGCGAAATGCGGACGGAAATATCGTGCGCGATTTGCACGGTCCGTGTTGCGCCGCCGGCGCCTCCGGCCAACGCTTGGGCCGACAACAAAACGAAGGATCGGCGCGGGGGCAACTTGCGTTCGACGCCGTTCGGCGGCTCGGCAACGCCCGCCGGGGCTGGAAACAGGGAAGGGGGCAGAAGGTCTTTCATGCCGGAGCTTTCGAGAAGCACCCGGCCCCGCTCGTCCAGGATGCGGATGTAATACTTGAACACAGGGCTCGCCGAGGCTTCATGCTCCACTTCATTGGCGAGAATATCGGTCTTCTCCGGTTGGTCCCGCAACAGGAGCCGCATCACCTCGATTTTACTGGCGAGCCGCTCTTTTCGCGCGGTCTTCAGATTCCGATCGAGCGACCAGTAAAGAAACCCGCCCGCCAGCAGCAGCAGGGCGGCGGTCGAGGTCACGTAGAGCAGCGTCAGGCGCCGTGTGATGGACCAGACCTGTCGCGCGCGCCTCGGCGCAACCGGGGGCGTTGGGGGTTCAGCATTCTTCAAAGACATAGCCCATGCCCCGGACGGTTTGAATCAGTTTCCGGGGAAACGCGTCGTCCACCTTCCGGCGCAACCGGCGCACCGCCACGTCCACCACATTGGTGTCGCTGTCGAAATGCATGTCCCAGACCTGTTCGGCAATGAGCGTGCGCGAGAGCACTTCCCCCTTTCGGCGGACCAGCAGCGACAGCAGCCCGAATTCTTTCGGGGTCAGGTCCAGACGCCGGCCGCCGCGCGTGGTTTTGTGGCGGATCAGATCGAGCTCAAGATCCGCCACCCGGAGCGTTTCGGGCTGGCGACCGGGGCCACGGCGCAAGACGGAGCGTATGCGCGCCAGCAATTCCGAGAAGGCAAACGGCTTGACCAGATAATCGTCCGCGCCCAACTCCAATCCCCTGACCCGTTCCGGCAGCGTATCGCGAGCCGTCAGGAACAGCACCGGCGTTTGTTGGCCGGCCCGGCGAATCGCGGCCAGGACTGCCCACCCATCGCGATCCGGCAGCATCACGTCGAGAACAATCAGGTCGTAGGGCTGGGTCAGCGCCAGGTGCAAGCCGTCGTTGCCCTGGTTGGCCGTATCCGCGACAAAGCCGCTTTCCGAAAGCCCTTTGTGCAGATACGTCGCGGTCTTGCGTTCATCCTCGACGATCAAGATGCGCATACGTCTTGGTGCAATGCCGCCGGCGGAACTGCAACCCCTTTGTCATGTTGGGCAACCCGGTCCGAACGCACCCGCTTGACCGCTCGCCGATTTCGAAACACGCCATACAGATAACAAAAAAAACCGGCAAAAGACAAATCTAGGATTCTACGATTGGTTGTAAAAAAACAGGAAAAGACGCCGCCAACAACGCAATTGCGATTTGTCCTACAGGAAATCCCTTGCTCACACCCAATCTTCTACCGTTGTGAGGCTGATTTTGCCGTAAGTTGCGAATTACCCGCTGATTATGTGTTTCCGCTTGAGGACGAGAAGGGGGACGAGGACAAAAAAAAGGCCCGGGGGGAATTCCCCCCGGGCCTTTTTGTTAATGCAGTCGACGCCGAATTAGAAGCTGACCTGAGCCAACGCCCGGACGATGTCGTTGTCCGTGGAAGCGCCTTCCTCGCCGCGGAAGACATAGTTCAACGCCAGCTTGGCGTTGTGTTTCTTGATGAAATAATTCACGCCGAGGGTTGTCTCGTCCTTGGCGTCATCGTCCGCGTCCTCGTCCGGATCGTACCAATCGTAGCGCGCGACCGCCTGGAACAATTCGCCGAGCATGCAGGTGGCGGTGACATAGGCCGTCTCCTTGTCCTTGCCGGCGCTTTCGCCCATCGCATATTCCCCATAGACGGAGACGGGATTGACGGCGATTTTGGCTTCAACGCCCGTGCGGTGGTTTTCCGTCTCGGCCGAACCCGTGTCGCCGTTGTAATGGGCCACGCCGAGGTGCAGGGCGTCCACCGGCTTGACGGCAAGCCGTCCCGCATACGCCATGGGATTGTTGGCGTCCAACCGGTTCTGTCCATCGCCGTTATAGATACCGGCGGACGGCTGAATCTTGGCGCCGGTGAAAGGGCAGGTGAAATTGCCTTTGTACGTCACCCCGATGTCGCGGTAGTCCGCCCACTTGAGCTGCGAGGCCAGCATCGAGCGCTCGATCAGATCGAGCTTGGCGGACGATTCCAAGCCTTCCATGCCGAAGGGCGTCTTGTACTGTCCGATGTCGAACGCGCTGGTGGGATGCAGTTTCAACGTGACCAGGAAATCCTGCAATACGGATTTCCGCCCCACCGACGTGACGTAGTTCGTCCCATTGACCGTGGATGTCGTCGTGTCGTCTTCCCGCACCTGCGCCGGATCGATCATGACGGCCCAGGGAACCATCGGGGTGATTTCGCCCGACAGCTTGATTTCGGCGCGACGAAGCCGGAACGTATCCTCCGGCGTCGCCTCATCCGTGAACTGATACCAGCCTTGCAGCAACCCGCTCACCGTCAGATTGCCGGCGCCAACCTTGACGAATTCCGGCGTGGGCTTGGCGGCCTCCGCCGGCGCCGTTTGCGCCATGGCGTTGAGCGCTCCGATCATCAAGCACCCGGCTACGATCATTCCATAATTTGTCTTCACATTCATCTCCTTGAATTTGCGTTCTGCTTTTCAACGGACTGTCGAATGGGTTTCCATCTGCGAATCGTCGTTTTCCCGATCTCTCTCTCCTTTCCTGTTTAATTTAGACTTTGGAAATCCGCACACAGGTCTCCTTGTGCAACGCCTGTCCCGAAAGCGGATCCGATTTCGTGGGCCGCAAAACGGCGTCCGACGTGCCGCGGCCGGCGGCGGTTTTTCCCATAGCCGTGTGGCCGAACCCGTGCTGCAATCCCACCACCTCGGGGTGAATGCGTTTCGACACTTTCACCTTGCCCTTGACTTTCCCATGAGGCGATTCCACCCAAACCTCATCGCCGGTGCTCACCATCAACCGTTTCGCCGCCTCTGGATTCATGATCAGCGGATTGTCCGGCTTGATCTCCAAAAGCCACGCATTGTTCTGCGTTCGCGTATGGGTATGGCTGGCTTCCTTCCAGTTGATCAGGTAGAAGGGATACTCCGCGGAAGGCATCCAATCGCGGGGCGTGTACTCGGGCAGAGCCGCCACCGGGCGTCCCTGTGCGTCTTTCTTGTCGGCCAGGCTCTTGGCGAAAAACTCGATTTTCCCGCTTTTGGTGAAAAAGCCGCGGACCGGTTTGCCGCCGATGACGGTGCCTATCCGTTTGCCGCCCTTGTCCTTGGGCTTGTCGTAGATGCCCGTGCCTTCCGCTTTCGGGTCTTCGCCGTCGAACCAGGCCGTCTTCAGCTTGTCCTCGGCGAGTTCGGCCTTGTACTTTTCGTACTTCGTTCCCTTCTTGTCGACCCACACGGCGCCCGGAAGCTTTTTGAGCTCATCCAAGGTCATTCCTGGCGCCCCGTGTTTCACCTCGTTCGAAAGATAATCTTCATACCAGGCTTTCAGCTCGTCGATGGGAGTCCCCGAAAGAGGGCCTACCTCGAAGAATTTCCTGCCCTCATGGTCTTTGAGTTCCAGTCTTCGTCCCAAGGCGGCCACAACTTCATACTCGGCCAACTGGCCGAACAACGGCTTCACGACGGGCTGGCGCAGCGCCATGCACCCCCAGGTCACCCAGTGGGTGTTGAGGTCGTACCTTTCCAAATACGTGGTCCCCGGCAACACGTAATCCGCCAGCTTCGCCGTCTCGCTCATCATCGTATCGATGACGACGAGCGTTTCCAGTTTGGACATCGCCTTGGCCACCGTCGCCGACCCCGGCACCGACATCATCGGATTCTGGAACACGCACATCATCATCTTGGGCGTGTAAGGGCCCTTGCCTTCCGCCAGGTTTTCGAACATCTGCGTGTACACGCCGGACGAATGCCCCAGCGGGTACTTCGCGCGCTCGTCAAACACCGGAAGCTTTCCGGTTTTTGCGGCGGTTTCGTCCGGATCGCAGTGGCCGTGCTTGTTCCCCTTCTTGTCGGGAATGACCATCGTGCCGGGCCGCTCATAGCCGTTGACCAGGGCCGCGAGCATCGCAATGGCCCGCCCGCCTTGTACGCCGTTGCTGTGCTGGCCGGGACCGCTCCAGACATCGATGCAAGCGGCCTTGGCGGCGGCGACTTCCTTGGCCAGCCGCTCGATGGTGTCGGCCGGGATGCTCGTGATTTTCTCGGCCCAGGCGGGAGTCTTGTCCTTCACATACTCGGCATATTCCTTGAAGCCGACGGTCCAGTTCTCGACGAACGCTTTGTCATAAAGCTTGTCGCGGACAATCACATGCCCCATCGCGATCGCCAGCGCGCCGTCCGTGGCGGGGCGAATCGAGAGCCATTCGCCCGCCTTGGCGGCCGTGTCGGAGAGATAGGGGTCCACCACGACCAACTTGGCGCCTTTCTCCACCGCGCGCGTGATAATCCGGGGCAGATGAACCCACTTGATCGCGCTTGTCGGGTTCCAGCCGAACAGCAGGATGTAATTCGTCTGGAGAAAATCGGCCAGCGGCCGATCATCGCCCATCACGGTCTTGAAAGACGCCTTCCGTGCGACGTCGCACAGGTTGGAATGCATGACATAGTTGGGCGTGCCATACAGCGTGCAGAAGTCGCCTTGCACATGCGTGAAGGAATGGTCTTCGCTCATCCACAGCAACTTCTGGGCCTCTCCCGCGTCGCGCAAGAGCTTCATATTGGCCGCGATCTCGTCAAGCGCCTTATCCCAAGAGATTTCCTCCCACTTCGGGTCGGCCCCGGGCGAGCGGTCGGAGTTGGTCCGCTTCAACGGCTTCTTGATCCGGTCGGGATCGTAAAGCTGCATGATTCCCGCGTTTCCCTTCGGGCAGATCGAGCCGCCTTCCTTGCAGCCATACGCTTCCGTATAGCCGTCGAAGAAGTCGCTCGAGATATTGGAGTAGTTGTTGGGATTCCAGTGATTGGGTTCGATCTTCTCCGCCACCCCATCCACCACATGCACGAGAATGCCGGACTGGCCCCCGCACATATTGCAGCAGGAGGGAATCCATTCGCCCGCTTCGCGGCCCCAGTGCTTTTTCCCTTCGGCGTCAACCGCCAACTCGGGGATCGTCTCGACCGGGGTTTTCTTCGATTCGTCATCCTTGGCGTAAACCGTTGCGCCGAGACCCGCCGCCGTTGCCGCGGCCGCGACACCCACGTCCTTGATAAACTTGCGACGCCCCACCGTGTGATCGAATATGTACATGGCCTTCTCCTTTTGCGTGAAATCGCCCTTCGTTACACCAGGTAATAAACATTCGGTTCCGTCTTCAGTTGTTCCTTCAGGCGAATGGCCTTGCCCGTCTTCAGCAACGCCGAGACCTCGCTCGCGGGGTCGTTGAAATCCCCGAAATGAATCGCGTGCCCGGTGCAGGTTTTCGCGCAAGCCGGCCAACGCCCCGCCGCTTTGTCATACCGTCCGTCCGCATCTTGAAGATGCAGGCAGAAGGTGCATTTGCGCACTTTGCCCTTGGTGGCTTTGGCGCCCTCGCGGAGCCTGAACTGGTTATATTCGGGCGACGGGACTTGCGCGTACGGCGTTTTTTCGGCGACGGCGGGAAAGTTCAGGCCTTGATCCTCTGTGCGCGCTCCGTAAGGACACGCCGGAATGCAATCCAGCACGCCGATGCAGCGGTCATAGTCAACCACTACGAGGCCGTCGCTCTCCCGCTTGTACGTGGCCTTCGCGGGACACGCCGGCACGCACGGCGGATTCTCGCAATGAAAACACGGCCGGGTCATAAACAAAGGCTTGTCAACCTTGCTGCCCTGCTCGGGATCGTCCAGAAGGACATTGTTGAAAACGCCCGGGGGCGTTTTGTTTTCGGCCTTGCACGCCACCACGCAGGCCCTGCAGCCCACGCAGCGTCGTGTGTCAACGACCATCCCATAGCGATACTTCTGTTTCCCTTTCGAAGCCGGTTGGGCTTTCGCGGCGACGGAAGGAGGAGCGTCCTCCGCATATCCCGCCACCGCCACCAGAGCCAGCGCGCCGGCGCCGGCCTTCACCAGCTGCCCCATCATGTCCCGCCGACTGATCCCGCATCCCGCCGCTGCTCCACACGAACATGCCGCCGCGGGGGTGTCTGTTGCGTCCGTTTTATTCATAACTGGCCTCCACTGTTCCTCAACCTTGTTATTATCGTTCTTCGACTCTTTCACACGGCGCACTTTTTCCGGACGGCGCCTTTTCGCTCGGACGATTCTTCATGAAGGGCTTTTCGCACTTCATCCAGCAACCGGTCGGCGGAAACCGGTTTTTCGAGAAATACGGACGGCGCCTTGTCCAAATATCGGTTCATATCCTCCGCGCCGAAGGCCAGCCCCAGCTTCCGGTTGACATCGGTCAGCATAATCACGGGTATGTCGCACGTTCTGGAGTCGCGCTGGAGATCGGAGTAGGCGGCAAAGCCGTCTTTCCCGCCCGGCATCATCACATCCATGACGATCACGTCGGGACAGGTGCGCTGTGCCCGGCGAACCGCATCGTCGCCGTTGGTGGCCGACAGCACCGGATATTCCGAGCCTATGGCCTTGGATAGAAACTCCAACCATTCGGGATCGTCATCCACAACGAGAACCGTTTGAACGTCTTTTCGCATGCAAATTGTATTGTTGTTTGACCGGTCAAACGACGAGAAATCGCGCTAAAGGCCAACACTATGCGAAAAACAAGGGAGGCCTATCAATGGGACAAATCTACGAATTTTAGTGTTGGACTACAGCAAAATGCCTTCTTTGAGAGCCGTGGGCGCTGCGTTTACAGGAAAAAACTGGCGGCTCGCCGGGGATATCCGGTGGCGGTAGAACGGTAAGGCTTAACGTTACAGCATGAAAATGCTCAGCAAGTCGCAGTATGGAAGAGCAGCGGTCCC
>JACQHI010000122.1 GCA_016199105.1 Lentisphaerota bacterium
AGTTGGAATGGACCTTCGTTTGGGTAGGGCGGTTTCGCTGAAACCGCCGCGGCGCGTTCGGCGAGCGCGCCCTACCATCTGGCAGGTCTCTTCCATAATCGCGGAGAGGAAAGGCCGACGATGAATGACGGCTATGCGGAAGCGATCACGACGGTATGCAACACGCTGAAGCCCGCCTCCATCCTGGAATTCGGCTCCGGGGTGAGCACCACCATTTTCGCCCGGTTCGGCCCCGTCCAATCCATCGAATACGATCCGCCGGGCGACTGGCATGGCGTCCGGAATCACCCGAACGTGACCCTGCATCTGATCCCCCCGGAGCGGGACCGTCTGTTTCCCCAAAACCTGCTGAAAGCCTTTTTCACCACCGTCGTGGGAGAGAAGCTGGGCCCGGGCGAGGATCCGTTAAGCCAGGCCAATCTCAAGAAAAACCGGCCGGTCAAGTGGGATCTGGCCTATATCGACGGGGCGGTCCATGTCGAAGGCTTTTCCATGAGCCAGAACCGGCCGGGCTGGGTCGGGGGGGATTTATCCTATGTGACCCGCATGGCCCTGGCCGGGTTGTGCCTGACCCTTTGCCGCCATGTGATCATTGACGATATGACTTTTTTGCCCATGCTCAAAAGCCTGAACGTCTATACGATCGGCGAGCGATTTTATCTGTTGAGCCGGTAAAGCGATTTTAGATTTTAGATTGCCGATTTTCGATATGCGTTTCATTTATACCATCGAAGTGTCCTGCCTGTGCAATCTCCAGTGCGCGTACTGCCCTCACGCGAAATCCGCCCGGAAAAAAGGGCTGATGAGCATGGCCGTCTTCGAGAAAAGCATGGAGCTGGTCAAGGCGCTGGGGCAGAATGAGGTGTGCCTCCACAATTTCGGGGAGCCCCTGATCCATCCGCGCATCACGGACCTCGTGAAACGGGCCCGCCAAACGGTCGCCAAGGTGGTCTTCAGCACGAACGGCCTTTTACTCACCCGGGAACTGGCGGTGGCGCTGAAGGACAGCGGCCTGACCGAATTGTATATCTCCAGCCATGCCCCCGCGGACGCTCCGCGGGCCATCCGGACTTGCGAGGGGCTGGACCTCCTCAAAAATGTCGGAACCGTGTTCTGGCATGACTGGGCGGGAACGGCCGAACGGCATCCGACTCACTACCAGGATCGACGGCTGCGAAAGACGAACACCTGCAAGATGATCGCCGATGGCTGGGCGGTCATCCTGTGGGATGGCCGGGTCAACAGTTGCTGCATGGACATGGAAGGCCTGGGCGTGATCGGCACGGTCTTCGATCCCGATATTCTGCGGCGCGAGCCCACCACGACGCGGCTCTGCGAAAACTGTCATTACTTCTACGAAAGAGCCTCCCTCCGGTCCTGAGCGCATGGAAATCGACTATTATGTCCTCTGTTTTGGCCGCACGGATTTCACCCGCTTCACGGTGGATTCCATTTTGGAACGGGCCGGCTTCACCCCCCGGATCACCCTGATCAACAACGGCTGGATCCCCGGGATCATTCCCGACGCCCTGCACGGCTACTGGGCCGCCTTTGTTGACGACTATCTCCGCCAAAAGAAGGTGGCGCGCGTCATCAATCTGCCTTTTCCGCCTTTCATGGGCACCTTGAACGCCTTTTCCCAGACCCCCTTTTTGACCGACTCGCCCTTTTACTTCATCACCGACAACGATTGCCTGCCCCCCCGCGAGGCCGAGGGGCAGCCGTTCGACGCCTACTGTTGTTCCATCATGCGGGACCATCCTTCGTTCTATAAAATAGGCCTTCGCCTGTATCGGAAGATTTCGCTGGCCTATGCCGAACAATTCGGATTCACCGCCTGCGACCGGAAAACCATGGAGGCGCTCTCCTACCTGGATGACGACCGCTTCGTTCCCGACCACAGCGACTTGCCCGACCTGTTCGATGCGATGGGCCAACCCAGGATTGTGTACGAAAAAGACGACCGCATCCTGCTCATGAATTGCGACACCACGTTCAGCCTGGTTCGAAAACCGGTGTTGATCAATAAAGGCAATCGCCTGTGCAAGGCGTCGTTTGCCCGCTGCGAAACGCTGCATATCGGTTATTTTGAGCCCTTTTATTTCAACGAAAAGGAGCCCCGTTCCACCGAAGAGTTGGTTCTCTATCATCGGATTCGGGCGCTGACCCTGCCGGAGTTCCACCAAAACTATGTCCAGCGGGAAAAGAAATATCTGGAAAACCGCGAGGCCCTGCGCGCCGCGCGGCGAGATATAGGCTGAAAATTGCGGCAAAAGAACGTCTGGCAAAACTCCAGACGGCTCGCCGGAGTCTCGCCCTCCATCCCCTACGCCACTGGCCCCCTTGCTTGTTTAAGAAGTAGGGCCGGTTTTACACCGGCCAAAGCACGCCGTGAGGTCACGCTGCCTCCAGCCGCCCCGGACGGTCCGCGAGGCCCCTGCCTTCGTCCAGGACTACGGAGGGCAAGCTGCGGCCCCTCCCATATCCTGTTGAAACGTCAGACAATCGTAGGGGAGGGACGGCGGCCTCGCCGTCCCACAGGGGCTTTTCAGCGGAATCAACTCACGGGATAAACCCATTTCGACCACCCGAAGACCCTTACGCCACGCGTTTCACAAATCATGGAGGAGGATATTTGTACGGTGCAGAGTAGGTATCTGGCGCGTACAGGTTCGTATCCCCGACCGGTCGCAAAGAATGCGTTGAGTCGATTTTGCATAGGGGACGATAATCGATGGGATTAATCTCGTAATCGTTAGCCATTTGTTCAGCATTCGGAGAGTCAGTTGTTGAAGACGGGCAAAGACAATAAAACTTAATGTAACCTCGCGTCGTTTCTTCAGCAATTAAGTCCTTACATGCTTCTACGTTGCTTCTCCAGTTCCAGCCACTATCCACGCTACGATCCGCGTGATACGAACGTTTCCCCGAACTGATTTGTCGCAAGTTGTCAATACAGGTATTGCGGTTGTGAGCATCATGACTTCTTTTTGCCAGAATGAACAACAGACAACACAGTCCAATACCAGCCACTACGAAAAATATCACTCGTAGCCTGCTCTTCATGTTAGCCCTTGCCCTTGACACTTTCTGAATCCCCCATGTCCCCCCTCATATATACCCATGCCAGGAGGTGCAGCTCCGGACGCGCCAGCTTGAGTAGAAGTCGTTTTCGGTGGCCTGGACGCACCAGAAATCGTCCGAGAGATCCCGGGACTCGAGATACGCATAGGGAATGGTCCCGTAGCCGGCCTTGCCCCAGCCCTGGCCCCAGGAATTCCGGAAGGCGAAACGCCGGCTCTTGTCTTCATAACCGACCGCCATCACGGCGTGACCGCCCAGCATACGCTCACGCCGGCCCGGCATGCGAATGCGGCCGGTGCGGGCGACAACAGCGGACATCACGTGTTCATATACGGCAAAGCCCAACACGAACGGCAGGCCCATGGCCAGGCAGGCTTTCATGTCCTGCAGGCTGTTCAGCCGCTGGTAAGCGGTCACCTGATGGAGCAAGGCTTCCGTGAAACAGTCGGGCGTCGGCTTGTTTTTGAATTTTTGGATCCGATACGGCCAGAGCGATTCCCGGCAAACGCCTTGTTTCTTCAACACCTTGATGCCGGTCCTCAGCATCGCGCCGGAATCCTCCTTGATGGTGCCCTGCGCGGCGCGCTCCGTGTAATAGACAAACAGCCGGCTCAAATCCTGGAATTTTGGGTTTTCGATCACGCTCTGCGCGTGACAAGTTTTGGACTCGTCCCGCTCCGAGCGGGATGTTGGATTGATGGAGGGCGAGACTCCGGCGAGCCGTTCCGTCTTCAACTCCAGGAATTCGAGGGCGCCGATCAGCGCCTGGGCCGTGCAGGAGCCCAGTTCGCCCTGGTCCTCCACCGCCGAACAGCCCTTGCGCAGGTCCACGCGCGGCGGCAACGCGCGGGGCGCCCGGAAAACGGCCGTGAACGGAATGTCGCGCCAATCCGGAACGTCCGGAAGCCAGCCCAGCCTGTACGTTTTGTTCATGCCTTATCCCTTTCTTAATTCCAGAACCTTGCGATGCACACCCCTGAATGCTATGACCTGAAGTGACGCCGCACCATGAAACATCGTTGAGTGATACCTACAGGAATTGGCGGCGTGACACAAGGGGAAAAAATGGCCTTTTCTCGACATACACTGCTTTTCCTTCAGTTGCCGCAACTGGACAACGACACCGGCGGCCGCCATGAAAATCTCAACGTGGCGGCGGCCTATCTCCGGCATGCGCTCAGCCGGTCCGGCGAACGCCGTTTCTTCCACGCCCGGCTCCTGGCGCCCGCCGCCGATCGTCTGGACGACCGCCGCCTCGTGGACGCCATTCTGGCGTCACAACCGGCCATCCTGGCCTGCACGCTTTATCTCTGGAATATCGAGCGCACCCTTCATGTGCTTCAACGCGTGCGCCGGCAACGGCCGGATATCCGCATCGCGCTCGGCGGCCCCGAGGTGGCGCGGCGCCATCCGTTCCTGTTTGCCTCCGGCATTCCGGACGCGGTGGTCGTGGGCGAAGGCGAAGCCGTGTTTCCTGAAATCCTCCAGGCATTTCGGACGGGCCGCCGGACCTCTTTCCGGTCCGTCGCCTGGAAAACAGGGCGGAGCTATCGCTGGGGAACCCAGATGCCGCCGGCCGTTGACCTGGCGCGATGTCTCCCGCCGCCGGACGATCCGTGGCTGGCGCCCGACGCCCGCGGCATGGCCTATCTCGAAACCACCCGGGGTTGCCCGATGACCTGCACGTTCTGCCGTTATCATCATCTGCGGGAGCGCGTCAGCAGTCTGCCTCCCAACGCAGTCATCACCCGCATTGAAGCCTTGAAAAAGCAGGGGGTCAGGGAAATCCGATTCATCGATCCCACCTTTAACGCCCACCCGCATTTCGAGGAAATTCTCGAACGGATCGCGGCGATGAATCGTCGGCATTCCCTGAAATTCTTCGCGGAACTCCGGGCGGACACGCTCACGCCCAGCCAGATGGCTCTCCTGGCCAGGGCCAACTTCATGGAACTTGAAGTCGGTGTCCAATCCACCCAACCCGAGGTGCTCAAGGCCATCCGGCGTCCAACGGAGATTCCCACCCGAACCATCCGGGCATTAGGCCGGGCCGGCATCCGGGTCACGGTCGATCTCATGGTCGGCTTGCCCCGGCAAACGCTTCGCGATATTTACGAAGCCGCCCGCTGGGCCGCCACGCTCCGCGGCGCCCACATCCAATGGCTGCAGACCCTCCTGCTCCCCGGCACCATCATCCGTGAACAGCGCCGGCGGTGGCGGATTCAGGCGCAAAACCGCCCACCCTATGCCGTTCTCGGAACCGCCACCCTGTCCCCCCATGCCCTTCAACAAGCGGTCGGCCTCATCCACCGCGAAGCCGAGCTGGACTGCCCGACCCGGCGCTTCGTGGGCTATCGCCTCCCGGACCTTTTTCCGGAACAGGTGCGCCTCCGGTTGGACGGATGCGACCCGCTTATTTCTGGAGTTGGATGCAAACCACCTAAACAAGACGGCCACGACGGAGCGTGGCCCTCCAAGATACGGCCATTTTGGGAGGGTCACACTCCGTGTGACCGCTTACAGGAGGGACGTGCCGACCTCTTGGAGTTGGGATCGCGTACTACTTTGCGAAGTAAGCTTTCGCTACGAAGCACAAGTCCTCATGAGCTTTGTGATTGGCTCCCCGGCAAGGAAAATCGGCGCGCTCTGATATTCGTCGGCGCCGATTTGTATGCGCAACGGCACACGCTCCGGAACATCATCCGGCAGGCGCTGACCTCCGAACCGCACAGCCTCTGGCAATTTGTTCTGAATCCGCTGGCCGAGGAACCGCTGGATCTCGTTGACGCCCTGGTTTCCGTCATCCGCGCATTTCCACCCCACTTGCTGGACCGATCGCTCGCCACGGACCATGGAAACCGGCTGGCCTCCCGCCGTCTTTTCGTCCAGTTGAGTCCGGGCCGGCGCTATGCGCGTTCCTGGCAGGACGCCGCCGAAGCCCTGTTGCAAACCGTCTTCTGGTGACCCATGCTCCAAAACACCATTCTTCACTTATACGGTATCGGCGAGGCGACGGAAAAACATCTGTGGCAACAGGGCATCGCCACGTGGGCGGACTATCTGGCCCTCCAGGAAGCCCCGGCCCGCATCCGCAATCCGGCGGACACCGCGGACGGAGTGCGGGAATCCCTTCGCCTTTATGCGGAGGGCTGCTGGGACCATTTCGACAAGACGCTTCCCGCCGCCCACAAGTGGAGGGCGTACGGCGACCTCCGGGAACGGACGCTGTTCCTGGATATCGAAACGGACGGCCTTCACGAAGGGTCGGTCATCACCGTCATCGGCGTGTATGACGGCCATGACTACCGGTCCTACATCAACGGACAGAATCTTGAAGAGGCGTGCGATGTCATCGAAGGCGCCGCCGCGCTGGTTACCTACAACGGCGCCGCCTTCGACCTGCCGGTGATCCGCCGCCGGTTTCCCCTGCTTCGCACCCACTGCGTTCACATTGATCTGCGCTTTCCCCTCCACCGCATGGGCTTCAAGGGCGGACTGAAAACCGTGGAAAAGGCGTTTCGCCTGGAACGCAGCGAGCCCACGCGGAACCTGAACGGCTGGGACGCCGTGCGCCTCTGGCGCGACTACGAAAACGGCCACGAAGGGGCCCTGCGCCTCCTGCTCGAATACAACCGGGAGGACGTGCTTCATCTGAAACCGCTGATGGAGCACGTGGCGAAGGAGCTGGGCCGCGGGCTGCCGGCATGAGGGGGCATTCCGGAGGCGCGGTTGTCTTGTCCACCGTAGCCTCGTGCGAAGGTGGAAGCCCGCGCTCTACTTCGGCCCAGTACCGCCCCGGCTACGACGGGACGTTTTCTTCCCATGCGAAGGAAAAAGCCTCAGGGCGAAGCAGGGAACAACACCAAACGAAACCCGCCGCGTTTGGCCGCACTGCCGCCACGAAATGAATTCCGCAGAAAGTCCTGTTCGTCTTCCCTCCAGGACGCCCCTTTCCACCCCCCAAACGACGCGCCATCTTTCCCACCGACAACCACTTCCTACACATTTCCGCCCACGCCGCACAAGCCCCAATCGTTCTTCCCGCTTTCCTCCACCGGACATGTCAAAGCATATCCATCCCGATATCCAAAGATAATGCCCCAATCCTTCCCAAGGACTTCACCAATTGTTTCATCCGCATAATTCCCGTATTTCGGCGGCCAGGAATTCCCCCACGGATACTCCCGCCCGTCCCCGCATTGGGCAAAGGTCAACCATGCATCCTCCGACGGCAACCGGTAGTAATAGCCCTTCGGCAATCGCCCAGCCTTCTCTTCACGCTCCGAGAGCCAGTTGGCGAACGCCTTCGCATCCTCGAAGTTCACCGCTACCACCGGCTGGCGATCCCCGTTCAGGCTTTGCCCCTTACATTCCCCGCTATCATGGTCCGCCTTGAACTTCCGATACTCCCCGTTCGTCACCTCGTATTTCCCCACCCACCGTTCCGCCAAGCTATACAAATTCGGAATCCAGACGAGTTCCATCGTCACGCCATCCCCCAAATCAATCGCCAGGTCCTTGCTGGCATGGGTCGCGGCGGATGGACTCACGGTGTTGGTGGGCGATGCGGCGAGAACGGTCCGGACCGGGAACAGCCCCGCGGCAACGGCAAAGAAGGCGATGAGACAACAACGCTTCATTACGCCGGATAGGATAGCGGAAAGAACGCCGCCTGCCAAGCCGGCAATTGCATGATGCGGTCGCTCGATGTCCAAAGCACAGTCCGTCGGCTGACGGATAGCTCCCGCAGTCATCTACCTGTACAGCGGGACCTGCGGGA
>JACQHI010000123.1 GCA_016199105.1 Lentisphaerota bacterium
CCCGGCAACACGCCGGACCGGTACTTGAAGCTGTATGACCGGAACACCATTCCCCTGCGGCCCAACGTCTTCCTCGACGGGAAGATGGCCCATGATCGCGAATGGTTCCTCATCTACACGAATCCGGATTACTGGTATCGAAAATGGGTCAAGCACGAGCCACCCGGCCCGAAGGACCGGGTGGCCGACGCCATGGACCTCCGGGATCTGGTCGCCTGGTATGCCGCGCTGACGACCTGCCTGGACGATCAGGTGGGGCGGCTGCTGCGTGCCCTGGAGGAAAACGGCCTCGCGGAAGACACCCTGGTCGTGTTCCTCTCCGATCACGGCGACAACCTGGGGAGCCATCACCAGTGGAACAAGCAGTTGCTGATCGAGGAATCCATCCGCATTCCCCTGATCTTCCGGCATCCGCGCGGTCTGCCGGCCCGGGTCAACGCCGGCCACGTGGCGTCGGTGATTGACGTGATGCCGAGCTTGCTGGACGTGTGCGGCCTGGAGATTCCGGCGCCGGTGCAGGGGCGGAGTTTGCGGCCGTTGCTGGAGGGGAAGGCCGGGGAGCTGGACAACAACTGGGCCTGCGTCGAGACGTCCGCCGGCCTGGCGGGGATTCGCACCCCCACGCACACGTACGGGATCCGGTTCGACGCGAAAACCCGGGAGATCACGGAGGACCGGTTCCTCTTTTTCGACAATGCCGGCGATCCCTACCAGTTCCGGAATCTGGCGGGGACGGGGGAACAGGGGGAGCTCGGGCGGGTTTTGAGAGAGCGGGTGGTCGGGTGGCATGCAAGCACGCCGTGGCTGGATTCTCTCCGGTCCGTATGAACGGTTGTATTTGGTCCTGTCTCGCCGAATAGTCCCCTGGAGGGCGAACCTGCGGTGAGCCGGGGACTGGAGAGATGGGGAGCGGCGGGCATTCCGTGAGGAGAAGGACGCGGGCCACGCCTGCCCGCGTGGCAGGGATTTCGCCCCGTCGGCGGCGTTGTCGCGCTCGCGCGTACAGTAGTACTGCGTTTTGCGCGACGCCTGGCCGCCAGGGCAAACTTCCCGCATCTTCTCCTCAGGACTTCGCGGACTCATCCAGCGGAATGCCCGCCGCACATCACCCCGCCGAAACGGCGGTTCAAGACTTGTCGGTGCCCACGAACGAGTTTCCACGGTATAGCATGAGCTCTTGTCCGCCACCTTGTCCGGCGAAGCCTTGCCGCGCTCTCCGACTTGTCCGCCGTAGCTCCAAGAGCGAAGGAGGAAGCCTCTTGGCGAAGACGGAACTCCCAACGTCCAACAAACAGCCTGTTGTTTTCCCGTTTTGCGGCGCGCTGTGGAATACAGTACCCGCGCGGCTACGGCGCGCGGACTCTGCCGGTCGTAGCCCGGCAGGTACTTTTTGATTACTTATGTCTGTTCGTCGCGCAGGAAATCACCGGGGGGCAGGATTCTAACCCCGACGAAAATCTTTCCATAGTAGCGCCCGAAATGGAGCATATCACCCGTAAGGAGGATGACCGCCTGGGCATTGATGGCGGCCTGAAGGATCGGGGCGTCTTTCCCGGGCAAAACGATTCCGGCGGGGAGCTCGGGCCAGGAGGTTGAATGCGGATGAACCGTCACGGTTTTCAATTCATGCGTCAAACGAGGGCAGGTTTGCGATGCCTGATTTTCGCCGGATCGAGTCCCATCTTCCTGACCGTTTTCACCGCCTCGGCGTAGTCGGCGGCATCCGCGGCATTCGACAGGAGAAACTCCGCCTTGCGTTCCGGCGAGTAGGATTCCAGCGGAAGGACGGCAGCGGGCCGCAACAGGATGCCGTCCGGGGTTTCCTCGGCCATGATGAAACTGCCTTCGTCCACGTTGAACCGACGTCGCAATCCGGCCGGGATCACGATGGTTCCGCGTTTTCCCACCTTGCTCACTTCGGCAATCATACCCACCTCTCTTTCTGATAGTCTGAATATCCGATATTCAGGCTTAATTGTCAAGCGGGTATCCGGTCGTGCTGATGTTTGAGCGGCGGGCATTGGGCCTAACAAGAGCTCCGGATGGTTCACCGGGAACTGCTCGCCCTTGAAAGTGATTACAGTACCTGCGCGGCTACGATCCCGCCAGGAGCTGGACAAGCGCGCGGACTCTGCCGGTCATAGCCCGGTAGGTACTTGTTTGGAGTCAGAAAAGACGCGAGGAGCAGCGGGTTCACAGTCCCCGCTGTATTTGGACGAGTTTTTCTGGCCGATCCTGCCAGGCGCAGGACAGGCACTCGGGCAGGCCGTCACCGTTTCCGATCACGGCGTAGAATTTCCAAGAATGCGCCTTGAGCGATGGAGGCAGAGATAATCCGATACCAATCATTGCGACGACGATCCAGAGCATGATTAAAATACTCACGGGGCCATCATCCTTAATCAAAGCCTATTCGAAAAGGTATTGCAGCATGACCTTCAAACACGCCATGGAGGGCGAGGCTGCGCCGAGCCGTGAGCAGGAAATGGGCATGAATTAAGGAAGAATCAAACGCAGTCCCAACCTTCCACTCACATCATGCACCTCGACTTGAGCCCGGCTCACCACAGGTTCGCCCTCCA
>JACQHI010000130.1 GCA_016199105.1 Lentisphaerota bacterium
CGCCGGTGAGCGGGGATTATGATGGGGACGGGGCATCCGACCTGGCGATGTACATGGAACGGCTGGGGCTGTGGTTCATCCGGAGCGCGTCGGGCGAGTTGTTGTTGTGGGGCGGCGCGTTCGGAGGGATGGGCTTTACGCCGGTGAGCGGAGACTTCGACGGGGACGGCGCGAGCGACTTGGCGGTCTACGGGAACGGCTTGTGGTACATCCGGACAATAGACGGTACGATCCTGCAATGGGGTGTGCCGTGGGGCGGACCTGGCTTCCAGGCCGCAAGCCGATGAGATTTCCCGTATGGCCCGCGCTTGCGCGCGGCCGTCCGAAGGCGTCGTGGTGAGCGTGATCCCTGTATGGAATCGGTTAGGAGGGGAGGCCGCGCATCCCGACCACCAAGAGAGTCGGGAGTGCCCTACATCGGCAAGACGATCAAAAGCACATCAGAATTATTCCGCCCCCTCCCAAGGCGATGCCCATCCATTTTTTCGCGTTGAAAATTTCCCGGAGGATGAAACGCGAATAAAGCGCGAAAAACAGCACGCTCAACCCAGTGACGACCGGATAGGCCAGCCCCGACAACTTCAGGGGCGTCAACATGTCCACGCTGATCAACATGAGGGCCAGTATGCCGAACCCAAGCAATGCCGTTCCGACAATCAAGCCGATCATGTTGCGTTGCAGTCGTTCCCGTTTTCCAAAGGCCAGCGGACCGAAACAGAGGAGCATGCCGCCTAAAAACAGCGGCAGGCGCAGATGAGCGGAATCCTGCCAGCCCGTCCAGTGCGATGGGGTCATATAGAAAATTTGCGTCAAACCGGTGCAGAGGAACGCGGCCAATACGGTCGCAAACCATTTGATCCCGGATCCCGATGATTGCGAATCCGTATCCGTCCGTTTTTCCGGCGCCGCCAGGACGAGCATCGTCACGATGAGCACAAGGCCCAGAATCCGGGCAGGTGTCATCGGTTCACCCCAGCATGCAATGGCATACAGGAAAGAAAGCGCCATGGCCGACTGGCCGATGGCGTAGCTCAACGCCGCGTGGCCCAGGCGCATGGCCAGGATGTTGAAAACGATGCAGCCGACATTGGTGATGGCGGACAGAAACATCACCAGGGCCAGTTCGCCTATGCGGGGCACATCCTGGAGGACCAGCGCCCAGTTCACCTGGGCCAGGGAGAGGCCGAAATTGATGCCGGTGGCCGCCAGGTTGAAAGCCATGATGGGGATCCGACGCCGGGCGATCAAGGCGAAGACAATGGCCAGCAACGTGGCGAAGACGGATGTAATCAGAAGGATGCCGAAGCCTTTGAGCAGGGGCAGATGCATGTGTCAAGGCTGTGCTTCCAGGACACCGGCGGCGTTAGTGCCGAGAATGGCGCGTTTCTGTTCCGGAGTGAGGCGGGCGAACAACACGCGTCCAAGCTGGTGGGCCGGGTTCAGCAGGAGTTGATCCGTGCCCCAGACGATTTTATGGAGCGGTGCCCGGGCGACCAGGCGTTCGAGGAAGCCTCGCGGACAGGAGGACAGAACCGGATCGAGATGGACATGCGGATAGACGGTGACGGTCCGCAGATATTTTTCGATATCCCCCGAACCGGCATGCGCCAGTATCCATCGGATGCCGTTATAACGTTCGAAGGCGTCCCGAAGCTGCTCGATCTCCTGGCCGGCCCAGGTGTGGGCGAGGATGGGTAGACGATGATCGTGGGCGAACCTGAAAATCAAATCGTAATTCGGGTGATCGTACCGAAGGCCCGGCCGCATGCCGTAACTCCAGATCTTGATCGCGCGCAAGCCGGCCTTGAAACAGCGCTTCATTTCGGGAAGGACGGTCGTCCGATAGGCCGGGTTTAACGCCATGTAGCCGCGAATCCGATCCGGGTATTGCCGAACCGCGGCGATCACCCGATCGTTGCCCATCCGATCCAGCCCGAAAACGGCCTCGAATGCGGACGCGTAAACCCGGTCAATGCCTAGCCGGTCCATGACGGAAATCAGGGTTTTGAGCCGGGTGTCGAGGATGGGGATGCCGACACAATGCCCAATGTGGGCATGGGCATCGATGACGAGGACGCGGCGGAGCGGTTGTCCCGTCAGACCGCAATGGACAAAATAATCGGCAGTAGTCATGTTTTCACTTCCTTGAGCAGGCGCTCCAGTGTGCCGTGCGCAATGGCTTCACGGGCGGCATCGGGGATGTCCGCGTACATGACCGCCGCCATGGCGGCGCCGCCATCCGCCGAGGGATAGCCCATGCCGAAGAGCCAGCGTTCCGAGCCGAAGAGCCGGCATAAATCTTCGATTCCCCTGAAAACGGAATAGGTGTGATTCAAGCAGAGATGAAGCTGGGGATGACGTCGAAGCAGGGGGTACAGAAGGCGATTCCGTCCCAGGCGCGGCGCATTGAGGAGAATCAACCGCAGGCCGGGGAAGTCGGACAAGACCCGGTCGAGGTCATCCGCTTTGATTTTGAGATAATCGAGGAAAAGAGGAACACGACGGGCTTGAAGCGCTTCATACAAGGCGCCCGAACACCAGGGCAACAGGCTGAAGCCTTCCGCGTCGGGCTCGGTCCAGGCCGCCCGGGCACCCGACTTCAGCATGGCCGTGACGGCGGAGTCCGGACAAAAATCCGGTTCCGTTCCATCGGGCGTTAAAAACCAAACGGGCAGGAGTGGGCCTTGTCCGCGTGTTTCCTTGACGAGCGTCAGATTACCGGGGCAAGGCCCGCAATCGAGCGCGGCCGCGTGACGGACCATGGCTTTCCGTATTCCCAGCCGCCGCATTTCGGAAAGAAGATCGGCGCGGGATGAAACCCATTCGCCCGTGGGCGCGCGCGGTTTACCGATCAGGGCGTCGCAGGCAATCCATTTCATGATTCGCGAATCCAGGGTTTGTTGTAGATGGAGTTGACGGCGATGACGGCATAGCCGGGCGCCCGGATGACGAAGGTGTCATCCACCAGCCGTATTTCAACCTGGGGATCGAGTGTCATCGAAGGATGACGGTAACCGCACCAGGCGGGTATGGAGGGAAAACCGTAGTCGGCGGTTTTCGCGCCGACCGAGCCAAATCCAAAGCTGAAAGGGCGGAGGATGGCCCATTGCCGGTCATTTTCGGCCCAGGCGTCGTTCCAGCCGAGCGTGAGCGCCAGAGCCGGCGACGGGGATTCGAAGGCGCGGATAAACGCGGCCGGATCCCTGACTTGCCTTCCGAAAAACGCCAGGTCATGACATTCCCAGACCGTGCCGACAATGACGTCGAAATCGTCATGCCAGCCCGAGGCCTGTGTGATATAGCCATAATCGTTTTGATAAAATCGGCAGGTATGGATAAGCGCGTCGATAAAGGTCGAAGCTTCGGTGTCGGGTCGAATCGCCAGGTAATCCTGAAGGGTTCGCAGGAAAAGGCCGCCGCCGGAAATCAGCATGGGCGAATGACTCACCTTCCATTCTCCCTTGATACGGTCGCAACTGCGATGCAGGCGCCGGCATTGCTGGTGGTCCCTCCACGAGTTGCGTATGACATGGCGCACCATTTTTCCGGCGGCTTCGAGATAACGCGAATCGTCCGTGCGGCGATAGGCCCAGAGAAAGGCGGGAACGATCACCCCGTAGTATTCCGCCGGCTCGATATAGTCGGGAGGACCGTCGGACCTGAGCATGCCGCCGCAGTCCGAATCCGGCACTCCGCAGACCAAATGCTTTTCCAGGTGCCGGTCAAGCGCGAGCCGCAGGCTCGCTTCCAGCCCTGAATCCCAGCCGAATGTATTCATCCACTCATACATGGCCCAGATGCCGGCGCAGTCCTGATTGACCGTTCCACAGACGATGTGGTCGTGGGTTCGGATGTGGTCGTCTGAAAGACGGAATTTCCTTAAATTCCGGGCGACGCGTTCGCCGATCTCCGTGAAAATGGAGGGGGGCAGGCGTTCGCGCAGGCGTCCGGCGAAGTAGGAGAGCGACAGGTCCTGCAGCATGTTGTCCACGCAGGAGGCGTTGAAACAACGGCCGAATTCCGCGCCGGCATTATCCCAGGAATCGTCGGGCTGCTGTGTGGCCAGGAGATAGCGCAGAAAAGATCGTGTGACGTCCTCAACGCGGGAATGTCCGGTGGATGTGAGAATATCGGCAAGGCCGATGAGGACCGGCGCGCCCCAGGCGGAATAGCCGGTGTAATGATCTTCCAGAAGGCCGGGATGAAGACGCCAGACCGGATGGGTATGAACGCCGTGAAAGGCGCCTTTTGCATCCTGCCAGGTCAGCAGGTAGCGCAGGAGCTTTCCGGCCATGTCATGAGCGTCTTTTTCCGGCATCGGACGATGCTACTCCCGGGGTGAGCCATTTCGCAATGATGGAATGAGGGAATGACATAGCGGAATCGACGTGCCAGGCGATATGACTCAGGTCCCCTCTCAGGGGCCGGGCTATGGCGGTCTTGGAGAGAGGTTGCCGTTGGGCGTTGCACGGATTGATCAACAGAAATTGGCGGTCCGTTCTGGCCCGGATGAGCTCGGGAATGTCGAAATGTCTCAAGACATCGGGCCAATACAGATACCGGCTCCAGGCCGGATGTTCGTCCGCGGCCAGCAGCTCGAACGAGAAAAGAAAGGAATCCAAGATGATCTGTCGCACTCCGGGATGGATGAGACCGGCCAGGAGTGCCGGCACAGCGGCTTCGCCATGGCCGTAAACCGCGGCGGAATGGGACGCCGGGCGATTTCGAAGCGCGAAATCGAGAACGCACCAGGCGCTGCGCGTCTGTTGGGCGATGGCGCTGTCCGCGCACAGGGTCAGCAGATCGCACAGGACGCGATCCACGGAACACCAGCCATACATGTCGTAATCCGTCGGTTCCGGTTTCAACTCACCAAACCCGGGAAGATCCGCGGAGTGAATGGTTTCCTTCATATTGAAAAAACCGCGGGCCTGCCGTGAGCCTGTCGAATCGGTCGCCTGGAGCGGGACGAATTTGCCCTCATCCGAAAAAGCGATTACACTACCTGGTGATGCCGACGTACCAGCCTTCGCTCGGAAGCTACGGCTTGGCAGGCAGGTCAGGGTCAGAATGGGGATGGGGATGGAGTTTTTCGGATGAAGGATAGTCCGACGGAGTCCGGCATGGCCCCAGGGACCCGGATTCGAAACGCGTTCGATGGAGAACGACGTCGGCTTGAGTTTTAGGAAGGCGGACAGAAAACGGTTGGTCGTTCCTGGCCGGCGCTGACGATGTGTGCGGGCCACTTCCCGGCGGATGAAATCCAGCATGCCTTCCGTCTCCAGGGCCGTGCCGCAATTCAAGTCCGATTCCGGAAGCAGTTCGACCAGCCTTCGCTCGGAAGCTGCGGCTTGGCGGGCCGGCTTGACTGTTCGATCGTCCATGAGCCAGCGGCGCATCCAGCGAGCCGTTTCCATGGCCATGCGGGCGGTGTATTTGTGGGGACAATGGTCGAAAAACAACGCCAGACGGTCCGGGACGCCTTCCAGCGCGTAGATTTGCCGCGTCTCATGGAAGGTTTTTTCAACCAACGGTTTGCGAAAAAGTGAATCTTGAGTGCCGCCGACGACCAGGCAGGGTCGCGGGGCGGCCATGGCCACGAGGTGATGATAGTTGAAACCTTCGAGCGCCTGTCCCGTCATGAAGTTCTCGGGGCAGCCGGTGTAAAGTCCTTCGATGACGTGTCCGGTGAACGGGGCGGTCGAGCATACAGGAGCGATGACCGAAACCCGCTTGTCCAGTTGGGCCAGGAAGAGAGTGGCGAACCCTCCGCCGGACACGCCGGTGACGCCCATGCCGTGGGAAAAATCCATGTCGGGAAGCGTTTCGAGCATGTCGGCGGTGCGCAGAGCGTCGATTAAAAAGAAAAAATTGCTCCAAATCCCGAGCAAGGCGCACTGCGCGCCCTGGATGAAGTGATTGTTGTGGCGGTGTTTTTCCCCGAACATGGGCATGTCGAAGAGGGCGGCGGCAAAACCGTTCCGGGCGAGGATTTGAGGGGGGATTTGATGGTCGTCCTGCCATTTGGGGCCATGCCCGCATGGACAGAGCACGGGGATGAAGGGGCCGGGACCGTGCGGCAGGAAAAGATTCAGTCCGACCGTCCAGCCGGGCAGGGATTCGAAGATGTAATTGCGAAGACGGAAATCCGGGTATTTTTTTTCATCCAACAGTCGGGCAGCGATGGGGATGCGGAAGCGTTGGAGAGAGGGGGCCAGCCGATCTTCGATGAATCGGCGCCAGCGGGCTTTCCGCTGCAGCCATTCCGCGCGGGACATGCGGCTCCAACGCAAGTCGTGCTGCGACAGCAGTTCCCTCGTTGTGTTTTGAATATGCTCCCTCCAGAGCAATTCGGGAAATCCCAGACGCCGGGAAGAGCGTTGCAATATCCGCATAGGTCGGCTCCGTTATCGCCCACGCGCCGCGCGTGGGCGAGCTTCTCGTTTTTTCCATGGGCGCACCACTTTGGGTAAATCCAACCGGATTTTGCGTTCCAAGGTAAGACGACTTGCCGGACAGCGTACCATGCGGATTTTCACTTCGCAAATAATCCTTGAAACCCCGGCCATCTTCAGGCAAACTTAGCCATATTTAAGGAATAGTCCAAATGACGATGCGAACGACAACCGGGTGGCTCGGTATGGCCGGGGTTGCGGCAGCCGTGCTGCTTGTTATTGTGCCGGCCGCTCTTGGCGTTGTGGCGACGGGCGGCGACTCCATCGCCGATATCGGCGGCTACCGCATTCATACATTTACGAACAGCGCTGTCACCAGCTCTTTCGCCGTCACAGCCGGCGGCAGTGTCGACGTGCTGGTGGTAGCGGGTGGCGGCGGTGGGGGTGGTGGAACGGCTGCCGGCGGAGGAGCAGGCGGCTTGATTTACAGTAATGGATACGTGGTCAGCGTCAGTAATTATTCCGTCATCGTGGGTCCCGGCGGCGCCGGTGGAATCTATCTTACATCTGCACAGGGAAAGAATGGGACCAACTCGGTTTTTGGAAGCCTGATCGCAATTGGCGGCGGCGGCGGAGGGGGCGAGCCTCCTGTCCCGGGTAGCGCGGGCGGTTCTGGCGGCGGCGGCGGCTTCGGGTTCCAAGCGGGAGGCGCGCCGACGGCCGGGCAAGGAAATGCCGGCGGGGCGGGCGGCAGCGGCAGCGGCAATTATCCCTGTGGCGGCGGCGGCGGGGCCGGCGCAGTGGGAGGAAATGGGAGTGGCACAACGATAGCTGGAAACGGCGGCGTCGGACTTGCGTATTCGATATCCGGTGTCACGAACTACTACGCCGGCGGCGGTGGCGGTGCAACTTATTCGGGCGGCACACTGGGCACGGGTGGCTTGGGCGGTGGCGGCAATGGGGGCGCCTCTAATGGCGTTCCCAATACCGGCGGCGGTGGCGGCGGTCAAAAAAACGATCTCGTCGCGGCTGCCGGCGCGGGCGGGTCCGGCATCGTCATTGTGCGATACCTGTCGTTGGCGCCGTCGTTGTCGAGCGTGGCGACGGATCCGACGTCCTCGAATCCGATTCCGGTGACGGTGACGTTTTCCGAAGCGATGTCGGAATTCACCAACACCGATATTCTGACCACGAATGCGGCCGTCCAGAATTTCGCCATGGTGAGCCCCTCGGTCTATACCTTCGATCTGATGGCCTCCAACGTGGGGATTGTGTCGGCGTGGGTTCCCCCGGGGGTTTGCACGAACGGCGCGGGCTTGTCCAACGTCATCTCCGATCTCTTCGTCCGGGACTACCAGTTGGTGTTCACCCGGAAGTGGACGGCGGCGGCGGGTGTCTGGGAGAATCCGGCCAACTGGGCGGGAGGCAATGTCCCCGTGGCCGGCGAAAATGCGATGATCACAAACGTCGGCGCGATCGTTTATGTGACCAATGCCGTGGCCGGACTCAGCACGCTCACCCTGAGCCGGAGCCTCGTGTTTTCCAACTGGACCACCTGCCTTTCCGCCACCAACATTATCGTCCAGAACGGCGGCACGATGACCTGCGCGGGTCCGTTCACCAACGCGCCGCCGACCTTCACCAATGCGGCCGCCTTGTCCAACCGGGTGTGGTTGGCGTGCGACACGCTGACGGTGGGCGCGGGCGGCAGCATCAATGTGAGCGCAAAGGGCTATGCGGGCGCATTCAATGCGGCCGGTTGGGGGCCGGGAAAAGGCTGGCAATATGCGGGGGCGGGGCATGGCGGGCGAGGTGGGTATTACGGCGGAAATCCGGGAGGAGTGCAGCATGACGCGCCGGAAGCGCCCGAATATCCGGGCAGCGGCGGCGGCGGCTGGGTTTCGACCACGGGCGGACACGGTGGCGGGGCGGTCCGGATCCAGGCGACGAATTGGGTCGAGATCAACGGGACGATAGTCGCGGATGGTCAAAACGGAGTGGGGTCCGCCACGGGCGCCGGTTCCGGCGGGGCCGTTTATATCTCCACACGCGTGTTGAGAGGAACTGGAGGTCAAATCACAGCCAAGGGAGGAACCGCGGTCAACACGGGGGGAGCGGGGGGAGGCGGGTGCATCGCCGTTGTCTATGATCCCTCCGCGCAAAGCACGTCGCCGGTGCCGGAAGTCCTGTTTTTAGCTTCATTTGGGGAAAATCAGGGCGGTGGTTCCGGGGATCACGGCAAGGTCGGCACTCTGTATTTTCCCGACAACGCATTGCTTCGCAGTCCGTTCTGGCACAGCGGGCGGTGGATGGTTCCGGGTTTCAGCGCCTGGTCGGTGGACAGTCTGACGGTCATCAGCAACGGTTGTCTGGTGTTTCCCTCCAGCGGGTTCAGCCTGACGGTCACGAACGATCTTGCGTTGCGGGGGACGAGTTATGTGCGCAATCGTCTGGAGCTGACGAATGCGACGGTGACGTGCGGGGGGAATATGCTCGTGACCAACGGCTTGTTTTCGTTGAACGGCAGTTCCACCTCCATGCCGACGCTGAACTGCGGCGGCGACCTGCTGCTGACCAATGGCGCGCGCGTCTATGTGTATGCCGGAGTGACGAATGACAACACGCCGGATTATGGCGCCTGGATCGGCGTCACCGGGACAGTCATGGTGACGGCCAATGCGTGGCTGTATCCGATTTCGCATCCGACGAACGGCGGCTCGGCGTATTTCCGTGTCGGATCCGCGCAGATCGGATCCGGCGGCGGCATTGATGCCAGTGCGAGAGGCTTTGTCGGCCGGGTAAACCTGGCCGGCTACGGGCCCGGAGCCGCCGCGCTGTATGCCGGCGGCGGGTATGGCGGGGACGGTGGCAAGTATAGCGGAAATAGCGGCGGCTATTCCTATGGCAGCGCCAATATGCCCGTGGATGCGGGAAGCTCAGGCGGCGGATGGTCCTCCTCCTATGGCGGCGCTGGAGGCGGGTTGGTGCGGATAGTGGCGAGGGGCACCGTGACCGTGGAAGGCGCCGTCACGGCCACTGGAGAGGATACGACTGTCAACGCCACCGGCGCCGGCGCCGGGGGGGGGATTTTCATTATCGCGAGAGAATTTGCGGGAAGCAGTGGGTCCGTCAATGCCAGGGGCGGATCTTGTTCCAGCACGGGTGGTGGCGGGGGAGGGGGACGTATCGCGCTTTGGCGCGCCTATGATACATTTGCCGGCTCGCTGAACTTTACCAACGGCACACACGTGGGAGGAGGAGGCTCGAATGGATATCCGGGGACGCTCTTTTTGGGTTGGGCGCCGGTGCTGAAGGTGGGGACAAACGTTCCGACGGCGCGGATCATGAAGGGTTCGAGCGTCACAAACGCAAGTTTCAGCGTGTGGAACGTGAACGCGGGGCGGCTGGGCTACACGATCTCGGACGATGCGACGTGGCTGAGCGTGGCGCCGGCGATGGGAATCAGCGAGGGGGCCGCCAATCCCATTGCCTGCGCGTATAATGCTGCCGGCTTGGCCGCGGGCAGTTACACCGGGATTGTGACGGTGACCGGTGTGGCGGCTTTTCTGAGAATGGAGTCCTTCGACAATCCGCAATTCGTACGATTGATCCTGGAAGTGATGGAACTGAAGAAGAGCCTGGGTGGTTTGACCAATGTGGTAATGCAGGGATGTATCGCGGGCTCTCAGAGTTTCCAGGTATGGAACGCGGGGCCGGGGAGCTTTAACTATACGGTGACGTCGAATGTGGCCTGGATGAGCGCGAGTCCGGGGAGCGGAACGCTGGGGGCGTTCGGGACGAACACGATCGCGGTGAATTACAACACCATGAATCTGGCGCCGGGCATTTATTCGGGACGGGTGACGGTGGCGAGCGCGGAGGGAGGCGGGGCGACGCAGACGGTGGACGTGGTGATGAAGGTGGCGGGCCTGAGCGTGAGTTCGACGGCGCTGTCGCAGACGATCGACAAGGGGAGTCCGGCCTCGGCGCAGAGCTTCAGCGTGTGGAACCCGGGCGGCGGAGTGGTGAGTTACACGGTGAGCGATGACATGGCTTGGGTCTCGGAAAGTCCCGCGAGCGGGACTCTTGTCCAGCCGCCCGCTGGGGGAGCGGCTTCGATTGCGGTGAGTTATGCGGACCTGAGCGGCTATGGGGTGGGAACCTATGCGGGGACGATCACGCTGGTCGGCTCGGATGGAGGGTTTGGGGCGAGCCCGAGCGCGGTAACGCAGGCGGTAGCGGTGACGGTGAGCGTGGTGGTGCCGGCGGCGCCGGTGGTGAGCGCGAGCGACGGGGGGTATCTGGACAAGGTGCGGGTGACCTGGCCTGCGGTCAATCGGGCGACTCAGTACGAAGTCTGGAAGGCGTCAGCGGAGGCGTGGAGCGGAGCAAGCCTGTTGGCCTCAACCAACGGGACTCTGCTGGACGACACGAATTGCGTTCCCGGGGTGCGGTATTACTACTGGGCGCGCGGGGTGAACGGGAACGGGCTGGAGGGGGAGTTGAGCGCGGCGGATGGCGGGCATCGGGGTCTGACGGCGCCGGCGGGTGTGCAGGCGAGCGACGGGTATTACACGAGCCGTGTGGATGTGACGTGGGGGAGCGTGGAAGGAGCGAGCGGGTACGAAGTTTGGCGGAGCCCGTTCAACTCGGCGAGCGTGGCGAGCCGGATTATAACCGTGTCAGGGACGAACTCCAGCGATATGGCGACGGAGCCGTACGTGACATATTACTACTGGGTGAAAGCGATCACCGGGGTGGCGACGAGCGCGTTCGGCGTGGCGGATAGTGGGTATCGCGCGGCGCTGGGGCGACCGCGCGAGGTGACGGCGACGGACGGAGTGTTTTACGACCGTGTGCGTGTGACGTGGCCGGCGGTGGAAGGGGCGACGGCGTACCAGGTGTGGCGGGGCTCGGGCTTCAATACGAACACGGCGGTGAAGCTGTCGGATGTGAATGCGCTGGGCTATGACGA
>JACQHI010000142.1 GCA_016199105.1 Lentisphaerota bacterium
CCCCCAGCGGGCTGAACCATTGAAAGTTGAAAGCGGATTGAGGGTTCATCGTTACCTCCTTTAATTGAGCAGTAACAGAATACCGATCATGAACGGAATAATGTGAATCAATAACGGAATCGCAAATCCAGAGCCTCTCAAAAGAATAGAGGCCGCTCCTGCTAAACCGACAATCACCGAAATCCAGCCCATCCAATTGGCAAGCAAACTTGTGTTTAGTAATGCGGCTCCATAGGCGGCGATGGATAAATAAGCCAAGAGCATATAGAGGATTACGATCTGTTCCATCCACAGTAGCCAGGCCTCAGACGAAACCGGGACTGCTCCCTGACTGGCGGTCTCGCGCGCCGCCCAGACCACCATGGAGAGATTAAAAGTAAACAGGACAAGCCATAAGGTTGTGCCGATCAGAAAACTCATCCATGCAACTTTGGAGAATACACTATCCCCCGCGCCTGTTAACAAAGACTGGAAGGCAGTCAAACCGATTGCAGTCAACACGATACCCAGGGCGAAGCAGCCATTGACTAATAGCCACCATTTAGGATGAGCTGTGATCGAATCGTAAAACTCCCGGGCTGGCGTCCCGGACGGATCTTTGAACGGGAGTGAACCTGTACGAATCCAGTAGATGATGGCAGCCACAATTACGCCCCAAAATATGACTGCGCCTGCTATCAGCAAAAGACCGGTTAGGCGCACAACTGTCGGATCGGAGTTTTCCATTAGATACATCCTGGGCGATGGCAAATGACTCATTGTGTGAACCAATAGCTCGCGGGCCAACTACAGCATAATCAGCGTGCGGTGAATGCCTTTCAAGTTGAACGGCATTTGTTGCCATGTATCGCCATGATTGGTCGAGTGCCACACGTCGCCGTTGCTCAGGCCCGCATACACGTGGCCGGGCGCCGCTGGATCGGTGACGAGGGCATACGCCATGTGGTTGAGCGGTTGAGGCAACCCGCCGCCAAGTTTTTGCCAGGCCGCGCCGCCCGCCGAACGGAAGATGCAGGCGTTGGCGTGACCGTCAACGTGCGCGGCAGGGACGCCGGGTTGCTTCCAGGTGAACATCGGGGAGGCCGACACGTACCACACTTCGGGTTGGGCCGGGTCGGCGGCGCACGCCCAGCCATAGTGCCGATCCAATCCTTCAGCAGGTTGCCGCCAGGTCTTTCCACCGTCGCGACTGTAAGCCGCTCCGGCTCCGGTTCCGCCGGCTTCGTAAACCCAATCGCCGTTCGTGGCGTGAAAGGTGATGGTGTGGCAATCGCGCAAGGCGCCGGGGCGATGGCCTTCCCATGTTTGGCCGCCGTCTTCACTTCGCACTACCGCGCCCGCTTCGATGCCGATCACGATCACGTTGGAATCGATCGGCGATAGCGCGATGCCTTGAATGTACGCGCCGAGATCGGACTCGGCGGGCGACCGCCACCACCAGGCCCGCGCTCGTTGGAAAGCCTCAATCTCTTTCCAATGCTCGCCCCCATCCCGCGAAACAAATAGCGCCGGTGGTTTGACTCCGGCGTATACGACCCCTGGCTCGGCTCGGCTCACCGCCAACGACTTCACCACCCGGCCCGCGAGTGCGGCCGGATTCCATGTTCGCCCGCCATCCGTCGAACGCAACACGCCGCTCCCTTGTGTACCCGCATACACCACCTTCGGGTTGAGCGGATCGGCAGCCAGGCAACGCACGTCTTGATCGGTCAGCAGAACCTCGATGGACCATGTGCCGTTGGTGTTTGTGGCGCGGGCCAAGCCATGACCTGTGGTGGCGAGGAATGTCTTCGTATTCATGGAACGACTCCTTTACCGATACGCTGCCGTCAGTTCTTCGTCATCCATCTTGTCGCAAAACTTCCACGGCATGGACGGTTGAAGTTGGTGGCTGGGCTTGCCACCTAAGTTCTCGCCGTAACAATCCCGGCAGTCGTTGTAACTCAGGATGTATTCGCCATAGTCGGCGGCGGGGCCTTTCGCTGGAGCAGTGACCGGCTCGGTGATGGGCGGCGCATCCACGACGAACATCAGCCAGCCGACGATGTTGCCGATCATGTTCACCTCCGGGAGAAAGAGGACTTGCTATATCCACTTTACGTCGGAAGGTGTCCCGTTGTCATGAGGCTGGCGTCCCGGCGTGGCCGGGACGTTTGGGCCGGTTTGAGAGAGAAATCGAGGCAAAGAACGAAACCCACCCCAGCGCTCTATCCGCAAGGGTGAGTTTGGATCGGCAATGCGCGCCGAGAGGGTGATCGTCTGGCCCGGCCAGTCCGGCCTGAACGGTCAGGCCTGAATGGCGACTTGGTTATGGCGTTACGATGCCCCTACGGATGGTGGATGATCTGAGTGTAGATGTTGAAACCGACGACGGCGAGTAGCGCGGCGATCATGAGCGCCAGCCAGATGCGATCCCAGAACTGCTGTCCGGCTTTTTTGGACTCTCGCCGTTCGAGTTGCGCCGGGTTGAGGGGGCGATGGACTTTGGCCACAGTTCACCTCGCCGGGGCAACGCGCGGGCGGCGCGTCCGCCTCGTCATCACGGCGATCAGCGGCACGGCGACGGTCAGCGCGATCAGCGCGACAATCTGCGATTGGGTCAGCCCGAACGCCGTGATCTGATACGAACTCGTGAAGGCGAGGAAGAAGCGCTCGACGCTGTATAGGCTGAGATAGACGAGGAACAGCAGGCCGTCGGGCCAGCCTCGTTTGCGCAGTTGCCAGAGGACGGCGAAGATTCCCAGGTTGGCGATGATTTCGTAAACGGGCATGGGGGTGTAATACACGCCCAACTGCGGCACCATCGCGTTGGGGTTGGTGTAGGCGAAACCGAACGGGCCTGTCGTCGGCCGGCCCATCGCGTCGCCGGTGATGATGCAGGCCGTCCGCCCGATGGCCTGCGCCAGCACCAGTCCGGCCGCGGTTGCGTCCAGCAGGCGCGGGAGTTTCCAGCCCCGCCGCCGCGCGAGG
>JACQHI010000143.1 GCA_016199105.1 Lentisphaerota bacterium
CCGATATGGTTGCAGGGGCGGGCAACCAGAATGGGAAGGCTGTATTCACGATGGTAGAGGAGGCTCATCTGATCGGCCGCCGCCTTGGCCACCGCATACGGATTTGTCGGGTCGAACAGATCATTCTCCGTGACCGGGTGCGGACGTTCGGAATGCCCATAGACCTCCGCGGAGCTGATGACCAGGATTCGGGCCTTCGGGGCCGACGCCTTGAAGGCCTGGAGCAGATGAAGGGTGCCCAGCAGATTCACGGAAAAAATCAGGTCCGGCTCCGCCCAGCCCGCGGGAATGAACGTCATGGCTGCCAGGTGAATGCAGGCATCCGGCCTGCCGTCGGTGACGCAGTCGCGCACGGACTCCGCCTGCCGGATGTCGCCGGTGCGCCACGGGACGGATGGATGTGCGGCGGGCTTGGGTCGGGCGTCGAAGGCGACGATCTCATGCCGATGCTCGAGCAGTTCACGGATCAAATGCCGTCCGACGAACCCACCGGCGCCTGTGACGAGCACCCGCATGGTCAACCCCCCTGATCTTTCAGGCGGTCCAGATCGGCATCAACCATGCTGTGGACCAACTGCCGGAAGTTGACTTCCGGTTTCCAGCCGAGCATCCGGCGCGCCTTGGAACTGTCGCCCAGAAGATGCTCCACCTCCGCCGGGCGGAGAAACTCGGGGTCCACGACGACGTGATTCTTCCAGTTCAGACCGACATGGTCGAACGCCAGTTCGATGAACTCCCGGACCGAGTGCGCCTCGCCGGTGGCCACGACGAAATCGTCGGGCTGTTTCTGCTGGAGCATCAGCCACATGGCCTTCACGTAATCGCCGGCGAAACCCCAATCGCGCTGGGCGTCCAGATTGCCCATGCGCAGTTCCTTTTGGAGTCCCCGCTTGATCCGGGCGACGCCGTCGCTGATTTTCCGGGTGACGAATTCCTTGCCGCGGCGCGGGCTTTCGTGGTTGAAAAGGATGCCGGAGACCGCGAAGAGATTGTAGCTTTCCCGGTAATTGACGGTGATGAAATGGCCGTACACTTTCGCCACGCCATAGGGGCTGCGGGGATGGAAGGGGGTCAGCTCGGTCTGGGGCACTTCCCGCACTTTGCCGAACATCTCGCTGCTCGAGGCCTGGTAAAACCGGGCTGTCGGGCAAACCTGGCGCATGGCCTCCAGCATGCGGGTCACGCCGATGCCGGTGAATTCGCCGGTGAGCGTGGGCTGGATCCACGAGGTCGGCACGAAGGACATGGCGGCGAGATTGTAGATCTCGTCCGGTTTGACCTCTTCCATGATCTTGATGAGCGAGAGCTGGTCGAGAAGATCGGCCTGTTTCAACGTGAGGCGATGCTTGATGTGGGCGATGCGCTCGAAGGTTTCCGTGCTGGAACGGCGGACCATTCCGGTCACGTCGTACCCCTTTGAAAGAAGAAAATCGGCCAGATAGGAGCCATCCTGTCCGGTGATTCCGGTGATCAGTGCGCGCATGATACCGCCGCATCCTTCGTGACGTTCGCATTAACACGTCAACGGTCCAGATGACAGGCAGGCCTGCCTGTCTTACTGGAGTACGTCAGCCATTCTTGGCTGACACAAGCGCCAACAAACACCCACTCTCGACTTGCCGGTTATTTGCCGCGGAGCCAGGCCGCGGTTGAACAACCGGGGCCTGACACGCGGGAATGGGTTCACAAGAACGAGGAACGCAGTTGTTTCTTCCGGCGTCTTTCGCTGGGCTTCTCGAAATAACGATGATTGCGGATTTCCTTCATCGTTCCTTCACGGTCCAGTTTCTTTTTCAAACGGCGAAGGGCCTTCTCGATGGATTCGCCTCTCTTGATTTTGACTTCGGTCACGCGGTGCTCACTCTCCCTTCCGGGTAAGGGCATGGATTTATGGGAGTAATACCCTGCCACCCCGTAATTTGCGGAAAAATATAGGCAAAGCCCCGGAGGCTGTCAACGACCAAATCGGGATTTCTGTAATGCCCCGTCATAAGGTGGCCGTCGAGCTCCGTCGCGACGGATCCCTGGCCGAGCTCGGGCAGGCTGCCCTAGGAAATGCCCGCCCGCGGAGCGGCCGGGCCACCACCACCTGCCGCCTCGCGCGGCAGGAGCGGAACATTGTTGGGAAACGGTGCGCGTTTCCCAACAATCCATTCACCTGCGACCACGAAGTCGAGGGGGTCTGCCGCCCGACTGCGATTGGCGGGCGGATTGATGACGATCCCCGCCGCGCCGGGGCGAGGGGGCCACGGCGCGGGGTTTTCCCGCTTCGTCCGCCAGCGCGAAATCCACCTGGCGCTTGTCGAAATCCACACGGATGACGAAGACCTTGACCTTTGTACTCATCAGGTACGTGATTTTTCCGGCCAGCAGCGCCTGCCGTTTGGGATCGTATTGAACGAAGGACTTCGACAGGTTGGATACATGGATCAGCCCCTGGACCTGGAGCTGGTTGAGCTCGACGAACATGCCGAAGTTCTTCACGCGCACCACCGTGGCATCATAGACCACCGGCCGGTTCCGGGCCAGTTGCTGTTCGAGATAGCGGTATTTCTTGATTTCCACCAGGGTTTTTTCGGCAAAATCGGCCACCTGCTCCGTCTTGGAACAGCTCAGCCCGAGCGCTTCCAGTTCGGGGCGCGCGTACGGGGAGGGCCGGTTCTGGAGGGCCACGGCCAGAATCCGGTGAACGACGAGATCCGGGTACCGGCGGATGGGCGACGTGAAATGGGCATAATACTTTTTCGCCAGCCCGAAGTGGCCCAGGCAATCGGGGGCATACAGCGCGCGCTTCATGCTCTTCAGGGTCAGCAGCTTGGCGTCGAATTCGAACGGATGGCCGACCGTGGATTTGAGGAAATGCGCCAGATTGCGGCGTTTGCTCAGGTCGCCGGGCTGGAAACCCATGACGATGA
>JACQHI010000144.1 GCA_016199105.1 Lentisphaerota bacterium
ATATTTCGTCAACGTGGGGAGCATCGGCCAGCCCCGTGACGGCGATCCGCGCGCCTCGTACGCGCTGTTCGATCTTGAAAAGAAGGAAATCGAATTGCGGCGCGTGCCGTACGATTTTTCCGGCACGCAGGCAAAAATCAGAAAAGCCGGGCTTCCGGAACGTCTGGCCAATCGCCTGGCCATCGGCCGCTGACGCTCCGCATTTTTCGGGCGCCACGAAGCATGAGGCGGGAGGGTGCCGAGGACTATGTCGATTTTAGATTGCCGATTTTTCGCCAATCCAAAATCTAAAATTCCATGCAAAAGGAGACAAGACCATGGCCTACGCGATATCCAAGGAATGTACGGCCTGCGGGAAATGCGCGGACGTTTGTCCGGTGGAGGCCATTTCGAAGCGGGAACAACACTATGCGATCGAAGCCGAAACGTGCGTCAGTTGCGGGCTCTGCGCGGGCGAATGCCCGACGGAAGCCATCGCCGAAGCCTGAGCGTGACGGCGGACACGGATTTTCAGCATGACGGATTCACTTTCGACGGAACCGCCGGCGCCGCATCCGGCGCACGAGCGGGATCAGCGCGTGGCCAAGCTGTCGCGGTTCGCAGCGCAGGGACGTCCTCCCTATGGCCGGGCTTTTGAGGTCACCGGCCCGTTGGCGGAGATCCGGGCCGGCTTTGCCGAAGGCCGGGCGGTGCGGGCGACCGGCCGCCTGATCACCCACCGCGACATGGGCAAAAGCATTTTCGCCGATCTCCATGACGGCAGCGACCGTTTTCAGGTGTATGCCCACAAGCCGCATCTGGGCGACGAGCCCTTCCTCTCCTTCAAGATGCTGGACATGGGCGATTGCATCGGCGTCGAGGGCGAATTGTTCACCACCCGGACGGGCGAGCGGTCCATCCGGATCGCCCGGTGGACGCTCCTGGCCAAATCGCTGCGTCCGCTCCCCGAGAAATGGCATGGCCTGAAGGATATCGAAATCCGCTACCGCCGGCGGTATCTCGATCTTATCGCGAATCCCGGGGTCCGGGATCTTTTCCGGCAACGGAGCCGGATCGTCGCGGCCATCCGGACCTTCCTCTGGGATCGCGGCTTCATGGAGGTGGAAACCCCCATGATGCAACCTCAGGCGGGCGGGGCGGCCGCCCGGCCGTTCCGCACGCATTACACGGCGTTGAATGCCGACATGGTTCTCCGGATCGCCCCCGAACTGTATCTCAAGCGTCTTCTGATCGGCGGGTTGCCCAAGGTCTTCGAGCTCAACCGCAATTTCCGGAACGAAGGGCTTTCCAAGACCCATAACCCGGAATTCACGATGCTGGAAATCTACGAGGCGTATTCCGATGTGCGGGGCATGAAGCGGCTGATTGAGGCCCTGATCGTCACGGTGGCCGAACAAGTGATGGGCACCCTTCAGGTGGGCGAGGGGGACTTGCGCCTCGACCTGGCTTTGCCCTGGCGCGAAGTCCCCTACCGGGATCTGATCCGGGAAAAGATGGGCGCGGACTGGTTCGAGCTTTCGCGGGACGCGATGCGGGAGAAAGCCGAGGCGCTCGGCCTGGCCATCGAGCCTGCCTGGGACGCGGGCGCGATCACCCACGAGATTTACGAAAAACTGGTCGAAAAATCCCTGAAGAATCCGACGTTTGTCACCCGCCTCCCGGCCGCTCTGGTTCCCCTGGCCAGGGTCTGCGACGACGATCCGACGGTGGTGGATGTCTTCGAACTCGTCATCGGCGGCAAGGAAATCGCCCCGGCGTATTCGGAGTTGAACGATCCGCTGGAACAGCGAAAACGGCTGGAAGCGCAGGCCGGCGAAGCCGGGCAACCGGTGGACGAGGATTTTCTGGCGGCCCTCGAATACGGCATGCCGCCGGCCGGCGGCATGGGCGTCGGGATCGACCGGCTCGTGATGATTTTGACGGGCGCCGAGACCATCCGGGATGTGATCCTGTTTCCCCAACTGCGAATCAAAAAGGAGGACGCCGGCGGCGATTCGCCGCCGGCCGAGCCCGGACCGAACCCATGATGCCTTTTTCGCTTTTCCTCGCCCTGAAATATCTGAAACCGAAGCGGAGCTTTCTGTCCGTCATTTCGATCATCTCCGCCATCGGGGTCCTGCTCGGCGTGGCCGTCCTGATCATCGTGTTGTCCGTCATGAACGGCTTCGACGACATGTGGCGCGAGAAGACGCTGGGTTTTAACGCGCATGTGATGGTGTCGCGCCTGGGCGGGGCCCTGGACGACGCGGACGGCCTGGCGGACAAACTCGCGAAAATCGACGGGGTCACCGGCGTCTGTCCGTTTGTGCAGGGCCTGGTTCTCGTGCAGCATGACGGCCGTGTGGCGGCCCCTTTCGCGCGCGGTGTCGAGGCGGACCGGGAAAAGCAGGTGAGTCTTCTGCCGTCAAGCATCGTGGCCGGACGGTTCTCCCTCGAGGACGACGAAATCGTGATCGGCCGGGAGTTGGCGTCGCAACTGCGGATCGGGGTTGGAGACACGCTGTTGCTGTATTCCCCCCAGAATTTCATATCCAACGACGAAATCAGCCTGCCCTCGGAAGCGCGCGTCGCGGGCATTTTCGAGATCGGCATGTATGAATACGACCTCGGGTTCATGCTCGTCCCGATCGAACTCGGCCGGGAGCTCTGCGGCATGGACGGCGGCGCGCAGGCCATCCAGGTGATGACCCGCGATCCCTATCAGGCCGCGGCCATTGCCGGCCGCATCGAAAAGGCCCTGGGGCCGGACTTCCCCGACGTTTCCGTGCGCACGTGGATGGAGATGAACCGCCAGTTTTTCGACGTGTTGCGGGTGGAAAAAAACATGATGTTTTTTTTGCTGATTTTCATCACGCTGGTGGCGGCGTTCGGCATCACGAACACGCTGGTGATCGTCGTGGTTCAAAAAACGCGCGAGATCGGCCTGCTGAAGGCCCTGGGGTTCTCGTCCGGCAGCATCATGCGCGTGTTTTTCTGGCAGGGTTGGATCCAGGGGGTCATCGGCACGACACTGGGGATCGGCCTGGGCTGTCTCACCCTGCGGTATCGCAACGATCTGATGGCCTGGATGTCCGCTCAATTGCACATGGAACTGTTTCCCGCGCAATATTATCAGTTGAGCGAAATTCCATCCCGCACGTCGCTGTCCGATGTTCTGACCGTGGCGCTGATCACCCTGGTCATGTGCACGCTGGCCGGCCTGCTGCCCGCCTATCGGGCGGCCCGTCTCGATCCCGCGCGCGCCCTGAGGGCCGAATGAAATCCCCCCTCCCAGCCACCGTGCAAACGCCGGTTTTCGGACGGGCCGACACGCTGCTCGGCGCGTTCGATGCGCACAAAATCTATACGATCGGCGTCGTTCCCCTGGACGTTCTGCGGGGCGTCACGCTGGAGATCGGGGCGGGCGAACGCGTGGCGATTGTCGGCGCCAGCGGGGCCGGAAAAAGCACGCTGCTGAACGTGCTGGGCGGCCTGGATGAACCCACCTATGGGACGGTCCGGTTCCAGGGCCGCGACCTGTACGGGATGTCCGCTTCGCGGCGCACCGTGTTGCGGGCCCGGCATCTGGGCTTCGTGTTCCAGTCCTATCATCTCCTGCCGGAACTGGATGTTCTGGACAACGTCATTCTGCCGGCCATGAACCCGAACGGCCGCCGCTGGGAGCGTTTCGTCTCGCAGCTCAGCGCGGGCGGGCGACGGAAGACCGGCGCGGCCGCTTTGCAGGACCGGGCGATGGACTTGCTGCACGCCGTCGGGCTGGCCGGGCGCGCCGCGCATCTCCCCACCGAACTCTCGGGCGGCGAACAGCAGCGGGTGGCCCTGGCTCGGGCGCTGATGAACGAGCCGGACGTTGTGTTGGCCGACGAACCGACCGGCAACCTGGATTCCGTCACGGGCGACCAGGTGATGGAGGTTCTTTTTTCCCTGATCGAACAGCGTCGCAAGACCCTGGTGCTCGTGACGCATAACCGCGAAATCGCCGGCCGTTGCGACCGCACGTTGGAATTGAAAGATGGATGCTTGGTTTCTTCCGGCGATTCCGCTAGTCTTTCGGGCAGTCGTTGAACGGGGAGGATCGATTCCCGCGTTGCGCGGGGACAAGCAGGAGAGCGACGATGAACATTTATATCAACGGGAAACTGGTTCCCGAAAAAGACGCGAAAATATCCGTGTTCGATCACGGGCTGTTGTATGGGGATGGCGTGTTCGAGGGCATCCGCGCCTATCACGGGCGGGTCTTCATGCTCGAGGCCCACATTGACCGGTTGTACCGGTCGGCCCAGGCGATCGCCCTGCGGATTCCCATCGGCAAAGCGGCCATGGCCGCGGCGGTGGTGAAGACCTGCAAGGCGAATGGAACCCGCGACGGGTATGTGCGGCTGGTGGTGACCCGCGGGGTGGGCAGTCTGGGGTTGAATCCCTACCAGTGCAAGACGCCGCAGATCATCGTCATCGCGGCCAAAATCCAGCTCTATCCCGGGGCGCTCTATGAACAGGGCTTGCGCGTGGTGACGGCGGGGACGCCGCGAAACCACAATGAAAGCGTGAGCCCCAACATCAAGAGTTTGAATTATTTGAACAATATCATGGCCAAGATCGAGGCCATCAACGCCGGGGTGTTGGAGGTCATCATGCTGAATCCCCAGGGCTTCGTGGCCGAGGCGTCCGGCGACAACGTCTTCGCGCTCAGCGGCCGGGAATTGTCCACGCCGCCGGTCTCCTGCGGCGCGCTGGAGGGCATCACCCGCAACGTCGTCATCCGCCTGGCCGCGCAGGCCGGACTGGACGTCCGCGAAAAAATACTGACGCGCTACGATCTGTATAATGCCGACGAGCTGTTCCTGACGGGCACCGCGGCGGAGATCATCGGCGTGGTGGATATGGACCGCCGGACCATCGGCAACGGCAAAGTGGGTCCGGTCACGCGGGACCTCACGCGGAGGTTCCGGGCGTTGACCCAAACGGAAGGCGCGCCAATTGGGTAGCGATCGTCTCCCGTTGGGAGAGGGGTGGGGTGA
>JACQHI010000145.1 GCA_016199105.1 Lentisphaerota bacterium
GAGGACTGCGCCCAGGCGCATCTGGCGACATACCGGGGGCGTCCGGTGGGGGGCATCGGCACGGCCGGCGGGTTCAGTTTCTATCCAGGCAAAAATCTGGGCGCCTGCGGCGAGGCCGGCGCGGTGGTCACCAACGATGAGGCGCTGGACAAGCGCCTGCGGCGGCTGCGCCAGCATGGCGTGACCGACGACAAGTATCATCACTGGGAACCGGGGCATAATTACCGGATGGATGAAATCCAGGCGGCGGCGCTCAGCGTGAAGCTCCGGCATCTGGCGGCCTGGACGGCCGCGCGCCGGAAGAATGCCGCCTTGTATCGTCAGGCGTTGAAAGGGATTCCGGCGGTGGTCTGTCCGGAGGAAATGGACGGCGTGGAGCATGTCTATCACTTGTTCGTCATCCAGGCGGAGAACCGCGACGGCCTGGCGAAATTCCTGGGGGAGCAGGGCATCGCCACGGGCCTGCATTATCCGACCCCGCTCCATCTCCAGCCGGCCTTCGCCTCGCTCGGCCACCGGCGCGGCGATTTTCCCGCGGCGGAAAGCGCCTGCGCCCGCATCCTTTCGCTGCCCATGTTCCCGGAACTCGCCGAGCCGGATATCGGGCGGATTGCCGGGGCGATCCGGGCGTTTTACGGGCGGAAAGGTAAAGCGCCATGACGGAACCCGTGCATGCCGCCGTCTGCGGCCTGGGCTGGTGGGGCGGAAAGATCGTACGGAACTGCGCGCAGCACAAGGGGATTGGCCGGCTGGTGGGGTGCGATCCCGACCCGGCGCGCCGCGAACAGATGGCGCGCGAATTTTTCATTCCCGTGTACGAAAATCTGGAGCAGGCGCTCCGGAAGGAAACCCTCCACGCGGCCTTCGTCATCACGCCGCCCGCGACCCATTATGAGTTGATCCGGTTCGCCCTCTCGAACGGGTTGCATGTGTCGGTCGCCAAGCCGCCGACGGTGAAAGTGTCCGAGTTGAAGCGGCTGATCCGGCTGGCGGCGCGGCGGAAGCGGGTGTTGATGACCGATGCCACGTTCTGCTACAGCCCGGCCTGCGGGCGCTTGCGGCAGGCGCTGATGGATGGCGAGGCCGGGGAAATCCGCTACGTGGAGTCCTGCCGTTTCGGCGACAATCTGCGTGTGCAGGGGCTGGGCCGTCTTCAAAACGCCATGGCCGCCACCGGCACGAACGTGATCCGGGACCTGTTGTTTCACGATCTGGCCATTCTGAATTATCTGTTTCGCCAGGACATGCGCGTGAAGGCGGTGTCGGTCTCCCGCGCGGTGTTCGAGAATTTGTGCGACACCGCCCACGTCCTGCTGGACATGTCCGGCGTGCCCGTGCATCTGGCGATGAGCTGGATCAAGACGGAACGGAAGCGGCAGTTGGCCCTCCACGGAACGAAGGCGATCCTGGTCTGGGACGACCTGGCGCCGGAGAAGAAACTGTGGAAGCTGGATCTGCGGGACCAGAAGGAATGGGCCTATCCGCTCGAGAAGGTGGAGCCGTTGTACAACATGGTGGATCATTTTTTGAACACAATGGCGAACGGCGGCGAAGCCGCCACAGGGCCGTCGGTCATGCTGCCGGCCATGGAAACGTTGAAAAAAGTGGAGGAGTTATCCGGTGAAAAGTGAGCAACAGATGAAGAACGTATTCGTGCATCCGGCCGCCATGCTGGATACCACTCGGATCGGTTCGGGCACGCGCATCTGGGAGCAGTCCCATGTGATGAAGGGCGCCCGGGTCGGGCGTCGCTGCAATATCTGCGCGGGCAGTTTCATCGAAAACGGGGCGGTGGTGGGCGACAACGTGGTCATCAAAAACGGCGTCTGCGTCTGGAAAGGCGTGACGATCGAGGATGGCGCGTTTATCGGGTCCGGCGCGGTGTTGACCAACGAGCGGGAACCGCGCAGCGGCTTTCCGAAGGCGCTCGCCCGGACGCGGATCTGCCAGGGGGCCACGATCGGGGCGGGCGCCGTCCTGGTGGCCCCGGTGAAAGTGGGCCGTTACGCCACGGTGGGCGCGGGGGCTGTGGTTACGCGCGATGTCCCCGATTTCACCCTGGTCTTCGGGAATCCGGCGAAGCCCCGCGGCTTCATGTGCGTCTGCGGGCGGCGCCTGAACGAACTCCCGAAAAAAACCAAAACCCGGTGCGTCTGCGGCGCGCGGGTTGCGTTCCAGAAAGGGAAAGTCAAGGTCCTCGCGGCGCCGCGCAGTTGTCCGCATTAGCCGGAAACAGCAGGCTCGTTCCGCCGTCGCTAGAGATATGGCGGACAAGAGCGCCTGCTGTACCCGGTGAAGATGGGGCGATTTTACAGTACAGCGGGGACTGCGGACCCGCTGGCATTCAACATTGAATAGACCTGCAATAAGGCAAGCATACACATGAACAACACAATGGGCCGCCGCGATCGCCGGTTGATGGACGCGAACTGGAAGTTTCACCTGGAAGAGGCGAAGAAAACGGATCAGGACGGTGTCCTCGACACCTATGCCACCGTCAAGGCTGTTGCTGCCACGGGCCCGGCGAGTCCCGCCGGCAGCGACCGGGACTGGCGCATGGTGAATCTGCCGCACGACTGGGTGGTGGAAGGCGCCTTCGATCCGAACGCGGACATGTCGCACGGCTACCTGCCCGCCGGCCTGGGCTGGTACCGGCGCTGGTTTCATGTCCCGAAGGAGACTCTGGGGAAACGCACGGTCGTCGAATTTGACGGCGTCTTCCGCAACTGCGATGTGTGGGCGAACGGCCACCACATGGGCCGGCATTTGAGCGGCTATACGGGCTTCCGCTTCGAGCTCACGGATGTCTTGAATTACGGCGGAAACAACCTGCTGACCGTCCGGGTGGATGCCCGCGAGTTCGAGGGATGGTGGTATGAAGGCGCAGGCATCTACCGGCATGTCTGGTTGACCACGATGGACCCCCTGCATATCGCGCCCTGGGGTGTATTCGTGTCGTCCACGGTGAAGGCCGGCCGCGGCGGCTCGACCGCCGCGGTGAAGATTCAGACCGAGTTGAAAAACACACACGAGCATGACGTGGCCTGTCGGCTGGTTTCCACCCTGCTGGATACGGAAGGCCGCGAAAAGGCGTCGGCCTCCGTCCAGGCCGTCGTTCCGGCCGACGGCGGGCATGTCTGCGTTCAGACGATCCCGCTCCGGAACCCCGCGCTCTGGTCCCTCGAGAACCCGGCGCTGTACCGGGTGGTCTCGCGGGTGGAGGTAGAGGGCGAGACAGTGGATGGCCAGTCCACCCCGTTCGGCATCCGGACGATCCGGTTCGATGCGGACAAGGGTTTCTTCCTGAACGGCCGGCCGGTGAAAATCCAGGGATGTTGCAATCACCAGGACCATGGCGGCCTGGGCGTGGCGTTGCCGGACCGGGTCCAGGAGTATCGCATCGAACGCCTGAAGGCGATGGGCTGCAACGCCTATCGGTGCGCGCACAATCCGCCGGCGCCCGAGCTTCTCGACGCCTGCGACCGGCTGGGCATGCTGGTGATGGACGAGAACCGCAAACTGAACAGCTCGCCGGAAGGGCTGGTCAACATGGAAAGCATGGTCCGCCGCGACCGCAACCATCCGTCGGTGATCCTGTGGTCGCTTGAAAACGAGGAATATGCCATGCAAGCGTCGGAGGTCGGCGTGCGCATTGCCCGTTCCCTGAAGCGGCTGGTCCGCCGGTTGGATCCGACGCGCCCTGTCACGGCCGCCATGAACAACAAGGACGCCTGGGGCAACGCCTATTCCAAGGTGCTGGATGTGCAGGGCTGCAACTACTTTCCCCAGACCTACGATGACTATCGCCGGAAGGCCCCGCGCCAGCCGGTGGTGGCCTCGGAAACGTCCAGCACGCTCAGCACGCGCGGCATTTACCGCAACGATCCCATCGCCGGCTACGTGAGTGCTTACGATCTCAATGCGCCGAACTGGGGCGCCACGGCGGAAAAAGCCTGGCGCAGCGTGGCGGAACGGCCGTACATGTCCGGGCTCTTCGTCTGGACGGGCTTCGACTATCGCGGCGAGCCGACACCGTATTACTGGCCGTGCATCAGTTCGCACTTCGGCATCCTCGACATGTGCGGCTTCCCGAAGGACAATTTCTATTATTACCGGGCGTGGTGGCAAAAAGAGCCGGTCCTGCATATCCTGCCGCACTGGACGTGGCCGGGGTTGGAAGGTCGGGAACTCGACGTGTGGTGCCACAGCAATTGCGAAGAGGTGGAACTCTTCCTGAACGACCGGAGCCTGGGCCGGCAGCCGGTGCCGCGCAACGGGCATGTGGAATGGAAAGTGGCGTATGCGCCTGGCGCCCTGCGCGCGCGGGGATTCACGAAGGGCGTCGAGACGGCCGTGGCGTTGGCGGAAACCGCCGGCGACCCGGCCGTGATCCGGTTGGCGGCGGACCGCCAGGCGATCCGCGGCGATGGCGAGGATGTCGTCATGGTGGCCGCGTCGGTCCTGGATGCCGCCGGACGGCTGGTGCCGTGGGCCGCGTCTTTGATCGGGTTCGAGGTCAACGAAGCGGGCCATGTGCTGGGGGTTTGCAACGGGAATCCCAGCAGTCATGAGCCCGACAAGGCGTCCCAGCGGAAGGCCTTTAACGGGCTGTGCATGGCGATCGTGCAGGAGCGGGACAATCCCGGCACGCTGATCGTTCGGGCGGAATCGCCCGGCCTGCGGACGGGCGTCGTTCCCGTGACGGTCCAGCCCGCTGCCCCGAGGCCGTTTGTGCCTGTTGTTACATTTTAATGTAGGTCAGGCATTCCTGCCTGACCCGATAAGATAAGTCAGCCAAGAATGGCTGACATACTCGGAAAAGTAGGTCAGGCATTCTTGCCTGACCAAAGGCATGGACACACCCAACACAATCGGTTTCCGGCGGCGTCATTTGCCGCACTGGACGGTGGCGGATCGGACGTACTTCGTTACGATCCGCCTGAAAGGCTCCATCCCCGCCGTTGTTGCGCAACAACTTCAAAAAGAGCATGATGAGTTTCTGGCATCGAATCCCGATCAAGACGCCTGGAATGATTTTCAGCGCGCGCGTTTCCTTAAGATCGAAGCTGTTCTTGACGCCGGTGCGTCAGGACCGAAGTTCCTGAATATCGCACCTGTGGCGAATGTGGTGGCGAAGGCGTTTGACTGGTTGGAGCAGAAGAAGGGCTGGCTCGTGCACGCCCGCACCGTCATGCCAAACCACGTCCACGTTCTGCTGCGGAATCGGGACGGGCAAAATCATCGTCTGAATGCGCATCTCGGTGTTTTCAAGGGGTGGACGGCACGGGAAGCGAATAAAATCCTCGAACGGCAAGGGCATTTTTGGATGGACGAGAATTTCGACCATTGGTGTCGAAGTGACGAAAAGATACGGGCAGCCGTCGAGTATATCCGACAGAATCCGGTGAAGGCGGGATTGGTGTCGAGTCCTGAAGACTGGCCTTGGACAGTAGTAGGTCGGCCATTCCTGGCCGACCCAACGGCAGACAAGTAGGTCAGGCATTCTTGCCTGACCCGTAACGAGGTGAAGTCAGCCAAGAATGGCTGACATACTTGAGCGGAACCCCGCCGAAACAATCTTGCGAGTCATTCCGTGGCGTTGTACGCTCTTACCTCAATAAAAGACGCGCGTTGGAAGGATTCTTTATGATTCGAACCGGCATTGGCTTCGATGTGCACCGCTTCAAGAAGGGGCGGGCCTTGGTCCTGGGCGGCGTGAAGATCGCCTGTGACCGGGGGCTGGACGGCCATTCCGACGCGGACGTGCTCACGCATGCCGTCATGGACGCCCTGCTGGGGGCCGTGGCGGCGGACGATATCGGCGTCCATTTTTCCGACACGGACAAACGCTGGAAGAATGCCGACAGCCTGCGCCTGCTCCGGCGGGTTGTGGACGTGGTGCGCGCGAAAGGCGCAACCCTCGTGAATGTGGACGTCACCGTGCTGGCGGAAATCCCCCGGCTGGCACCCCATCGGGTGGAGATGCGGCGCCGCCTGGCCAAGGCCATGGAGGTCGGGGTGGACGCCGTTTCCGTGAAGGCCACGACCATGGAACGCCTTGGCGCGATCGGCCGGAAGGAGGGCATCGCCGCCATGGCCGTGGCCACGGTGGAGATGAAGAAAAAGGTCCGTGACAGCTCAGCCTTAAAGAATAGTATTGCCGCAAAGAAGCACAAAGCGGGTTACCCGCAACCCAACATAATCAATCTCGACAGAATCATTGACAACAAAATCATTCGTTCAGCGTTATGAGTGTTCCGGCTTGGTGATCGA
>JACQHI010000126.1 GCA_016199105.1 Lentisphaerota bacterium
TCCTTCTTCCACACGTCGGCGAAGCCAAGCGCCGCTTGCCCTGAGCTGGTCGAAGGGCCGTGCTTCTCGGCGCCTTTCTCGAAGCAAAACGTTTCGCCGGTCGGATCGGCCTCGGCGGGCGTCGGATGCCCGACCAGCCGGCACAGGTCAATGAAATGCTCCTGCGCGGCGGACCGCTCTTTCAAGTCCGCTTTCTTCCACTTGGCAATGAATTCGGCCACGTTCACGGTTTTTGACTCATTTTTTATCGCTCATTTATCGGTCAAGCCCCCGGTTTATCGCTCACGGGATCGGGTTTATCGCTCATTTATGCGTCATTTATCGCACATATCGCTCATTTATCAATCTTATGGCTCATTTATCGCTCACGGCCTCATAAACGGTCCCTTTACGATCGCCGACCCGCCGGAGGACCCCTTTGGCCACCATGTCAGCCAGTAACCGCCTTGCGGTGGCGCTGGAAACGTCCAGCCATTCCGCCACATCCCTGTTCTTGCTCCGCCCTTTCGCCCGGATCAGCCCTTGCGTTGAATGGTTGTACGGTAATCCGCGTGCTCCTCGGCAACCGCGAAGGCCGTCTTATGCGCTTTGAGCGGCATCCGACCTTCCACGATATGTTGGACTTCTATATCCTCATCAATTTCCGGCCAATGAAGCATCTTGCCTTGCGCGTAGACTTCAAAATGGTTTCTTTGCCCTTCGCTTGCCTTCAGGAGACGCGGATAACATTCATAGGGCACCGTGATCCTGCGGCCATCTGTGAGGCAGACCTCAAAGCCTCCGGCGCCGATCATCAACCCCGTAGCCTTGGCCAAGCGCGCTTTCGTCTTAGGAACTGAAGTGCTCATGCCATTTCTCCCGGTAGCCTTTGATGTATGCGATGGTCGGCATCAATGTCGCCTATTGATTGCTGAATAAAAAGGTCCCATTCGGAGATGGGACCTACGCAATCTCTACCAAGCCGCGCCGGGGACGGGGTTGGCGCCGGGCCAGCCCCACTCGATGGCCCAGGCAATGGTTGTGCCCGAGACGGACCGGATGTACCAGTAGCCGGTGTTGCTGTCAAAGACGGCCAGGTCGTTGATGCCGTCGCCGTCGTAATCGCCCGATACGGGGTCCGCCCCCGGCCAGCCCCACGCGATGGCCCAGGCAATGGTTGTGCCCGACACCGTCCGGATATACCAGTTGCCCGTGTTCTGATCGAAGACGGCCAGATCGCTGAGGCCATCGCCGTCATAATCGCCCGATACGGGGTCCGCCCCCGGCCAGCCCCAGGGGACGGCCCAGGCGATGAGAGTGCCGGAAACGGAGCGGATGTACCAATACCCGGTATTGTTGTCGAAAACGGCCAGATCGCTCAGGGCATCCGAATCGTACCCGCCGGCCAGTCCGCCACGGTAGCCGGAATCGGGATCCGAGAAGGAACTCGAGGCGAGGGCATTTTGCGCTTTCACCCAGTAATTCAGCCTGACGCTTCGCGCGGTATTCGTATCGTCGAAGGTGGTCGTCGTTGTGTTCGACGAAATCATCGTGGCGCTTCCGGACGAGTTGCTTGAGTTGCGCCACACCTCGTAACGGGTCGCGCCGCTCACGGCGCTCCAGGTGATGCGGATCTTGTCCCGATAGGAGCCGTCCGAGGCGCTCACGCCGGTGGGCGTCGCAAGACTGGCATAGCCGGAATCGGAGGCGCTCAACGAGCCCGCGCCGGCCTCGTTCACCGCCCGGACCCAATAATAATAGATTGTCCCCGCCGTGCCGGAGGCATCGTCATAATTGGTGGTGACGAGATTGGACGCCAGTGTCGTCGCCGTGCCGGAATCATCCGTGGTGGACCGCAAGAGTTGATAGTAGGCCGCGCGGGCTGTGGCGCTCCACCGAATTCCGACGCTCCCGCCCAACGTGCCGTCGCTGGCCTGCAAGCCGGCGGGCGCGGCGGGAACTGCGACCGTGCCGGCGCGGTAGCCGGATTCCGAGGCGCTGAAGCTTCCGGCGCCGGCCGAATTGGTGCCCTTCACCCAATAATAATAAACGACATCGGCCGTCGGTGGAGCGTCGGTATAATTGGTCGTGGCGCTCGTTCCGATGCGGGAGGCGGAAGCGGATTGATCGGCGGTGTGCCGCCAGATTTCATAGCCGGTGGCATTGGAGGGGGCGACCCAGAACAACCGGACCTGGTTCGAATAGGCGCCGTCGGTGGCCCACACACCGGTCGGGGCGGCGGGCGGCTGGAGGGCGGCCGAGCGATACCCCGTATCCGGATCGCTGAAGCCGCTGGAACTCGTGGTGTTCGACGCCGTCACCCAGAAATAATAGACCACGCCCGCGGAGGCGTTGGTGTCGTCGTAATTGGTCGTGGCCAGTCCCGCGATCAGCGCGGCGGCCGTATCGGCCTGATTGGTGGTGTTGCGCCAGACCGTATAACTGGTGGCGCCCGACACGCCGTTCCATGCAATACGGACCTTGTCCGAGTAAAGGCCGTCGGAGGCCGAAACGCCGGACGGTGCCGAGAGCGAACCGAGCCAGCCGAGGTCATACAAGATGCCCATGCCCACGGGACCCGCTTGATGGGCGGCCTCGCCGTTGGCCAGGGAAGGGGTCATCAGCGCATTCAGGGTGCCGTTGAAAATATCGTCGAGATGCGAATAACTCGAACCGGACTCCCAGGACGTGGGGCAGTACAGCTTGGCGGGAGTCCCGCCGTTGCCCGCATTGGCGTAGGCGCCGCTGAAAAAGATGTTGTCGCTGAGCAGTTGTTCGCGAAGGGCCAGGGACGGATTGGGAAACAACGTGGTATCCAGCAGGGAGGAGCCGCTGCCATTTTGAGCGAACTGATCGTAAATGAAGGGGTACGCGCTTCCGCCGCCCCAACGGCCAAGCCCGCCCGAGACCGTCATGGATCCCGAGAAACCCAGGCCGTGACAGACTTCATGCAATACGACGCTGACCAGATCCCATTTGCTCATGCCGGGATTGCCGTCGGTCCCATAATACCAGGACGCAAAGGTGGAATTGAAGGCCATATCGATGTCCGCGTCGGCATCCAGGCCGTCCTCGTCGTCATCGTATAAATCCCCATCGTTCAGGTCGGTGCGCGACAGGGCATTGGCCAGGGCGGACGGATACCACGTGGTGCTGTAGGGCGCGCCGGAGAAGGCGATGTGATAGCTGTCGGCGCCGGCATGCCCCAGAACCCCCGAGCCCAGGCTCGACCAGCAGGCATTCACCTTGATGGGGACGGAGGAGGTGATGGCGCCGGCCCAGATGGCGATGGCGTAGCTGATGGCGGCCTGGGCTTCGGCCGTCCAGGCGCCGGCCACGTCGCCATACCGGTTCGTGGTTCCCACCGCGAGGTAATTGATCGTGATCGTGGCGCTGCGCGGCCGCAGGGCAAACCCCTGGGGGGGCGGTATGCGGAAAGGGCGAGTTCCAACGCCGGCCCGGAGGACAACGGGCGCGCCGCCGGGCGCCGAGCGCGGCGCGGTCCCCGCCGTCGCTCCCGCCGTCGCTCCGGGAGCTATGGCGGGCACGCCGGGAGCTTCCACCTTCGCCAAGGCTTCGGCGGACAAGATGGCGGGCACGCCGGCAACGGTAGAGAAGGAAAAGGCGGCGAAAACGGCAAGGACAAACAGGATGAAGCGGCTCATGACGAAATTCCCCGAAGTTGGTTGGTTTTCAAAACAAATGCCCGGCAGTTCTCTTTCTACCGGAAATGGGGAAAAAAGCAAGACTGCAAACCTTGCAGTGGTAGGCGGGCAGGAGCAACGCTCCACGTCGCCCAGGCAAGTGGCCCCTTTGCCGCAGACGGAGCAACAGTCCTGGTCGGCATGCGGACGGGCTGACGTCCGGCGCCAAAGTTAGTGCCTTACAAGGACAGAAACTGCTATAAACAACAAGTACTCAAGAATGACATAATCATTTACAACAGAATCATTGGAAAGGGAGAAGCGAGTGCCGATCGAAATGATTTTGCCATCAATGATTCTGTCGTGGTTGAAAAATTCATTGGGTTGCTGGCGTTAGCCCGCTTTGGGAGGACGAGGACGATTCCCCCCCGCCGGAAGCCGCTTTGCTTTCCGCGGCTTCCAGGATGCCCGCGGCTTCCGGATAGAGCTTCCGGATGCAGTCGGGGCAGATGCTGTGGGTGAATTTCATTTCCGAATGGTTCTGGATGTAGGCTTCGACCTGCTGCCAGTAGCCCCGGTCGTCCCGCACTTTTTTGCAGGAGGCGCAGATCGGCAGCAGGCCCCGGAGCATCCGGATTTGCACAAGGGCTTCCTTGAGGTGGGCGATCAGCCGGTCTTTTTCCATCGCGCTTTTCTGGCGCTCCACGGCGTAATGAAGGGACCGCGCCAGTTCGCGCCGGCTCCACTGCCCCTTGACCAGGTAATCCTGCGCGCCTTCCTGAACGATATTCACCGCCAGGGTTTCATCGTCCAATCCGGTCGTGATCACGATGGGAATCAGGGGGAATTTCCGAGTGAGCTGCCGGAACGCATCCTGTCCGACCGCATCGGGCAGCCCGAGGTCGAGCAGGATCGCGTCAAAATGACTGTTGGGGAGCAGGGCGAGGGCGGCGGCCAGGCAATTCGCGCCGATCAACGTGATCCCCGAATTCGGATTTTCCTGCAACGCCTCCTCGATCAGGCGGACGTCGCCGGGATTATCCTCGACCAGCAGGACGGTCAACGCATCCATCGTCTTCCTCCATTACAGCGGTGGCAGCATGACGGTTTCGAACCAGAATGACGACACGACGCCCCAGACCGACAGGAATCGCTCGTAATCGAGCGGCTTGTTGATCACGCAGTTGGCATGGGCGTCGTAGGCTCTGCGGATATCGTGTTCGGAACGGGACGTGGTGAGCACGACGACGGGAATCCGCCGCCAGTCGGGATGCGATTTGAGATGGTCCAGCAATTCCCAGCCGTCTTTCCGCGGCAGATTCAAGTCGAGGAAAATGAGGCGCGGGCCCGGCGCCTGGCCATACGGCGCTTCCTTCCGCAGGAAAGCCAGCGCCTCCAAGCCATCCCGGACATGCAACAGGTTGAGAGAAAGGCAACGCTCCTTTATCATTTCCCGGATCAACTGAACGTCGCCCGCGTTATCCTCGACGAGCAGGATATCCAAGGCTGGAGAGTCGGCGGCCATGCTCATGCTCCTGCCTTGTTCGGGGGTTGCCGGGGCAGGGTGAAATGGAACGTCGAGCCCCGGCCCGGCTGGGATTCCACCCAGATTCTTCCGCCGTGGCGTTCCACGATTTTTTTACAGATGGTCAGGCCGATGCCGCTTCCCGGATACTCATCCAGGGTGTGCAAACGTTGAAAAATGAGGAATATCCGCTCGGAAAACTGGGGGGCAATGCCGATGCCGTTGTCCTGAATGGAAAACTGCCAGACGGCGGCCGCCGTCCGGGCGCCCCCGTCGGGCGCGGGCGATACGGTGGAAACCTGCGACTCGCTCTTCGCGGAAATCCGGACGTTGGGCGCCGCCTTTCCGTGGAACTTGATGGCATTGCCGATGAGATTCTGGAACATCAGCATCAACAGGCGGCTGTCGGCCATGACTTCGGGGAGGGGCTCGCAAGCGATGGTGGCGCCGCTGGCTTCGACGCTGGCCTTCAAATTGACAAGGGCGAGATCCACCAGGCTTTGCGCGCGCACGGGAGCGATGGTCAGGGCGTTGCGCCCGAGCCGCGAATAGTGGAGCAGATCGCCGATCAATTGCTGCATGCGGACGGCGCCGTCCTGGGCGAATCGGATGAATTCGTCCGCGTCCGCGTCCAATTTGCCCTGATAGCGGCGTTGCAGGAGCTGGACGTAACTCGCCACCATGCGCAAAGGCTCCTGGAGGTCGTGCGACACGGCGTAACTGAATTGTTCCAGGTCCTGATTGGAGCGCTTGAGTTCCTCGAGCCAGCGGTCGCGTTGGGTTTCCACCTTTTTGATTTCGGTGATGTCCACGATCAGGCCGTCATAGGCGATCAGCCGTCTCTCCGCGTCGTAGTGGGGGATGGACATGTTCCGCAGCCAGTGGAGAGTGCCGTCCTTGTGGAGAATGCGGTGTTCGATGGGAGGGGGCGACAGTCCCTGGATTACCCGGTTCACATACGCCAGCACCTTCTCGCGATCCTCCGCGTGGATCATGCGGTACCAGAGGGTGTCGTCGGCTTCGTATTCGGCTTTGGAGTAGCCGGTGACGTCCTCCGAGCCCGGGTAGTGGATGGAGCCCTGGGGGTGGCCGTTCTCGAGGGGGACCGTGAAAATGAAGCCCCGGGCCGCCCGCACCAGGCGCTCATAGCGCAAATCGGTATCCTGGAGTTCCTGGGCCACTTGCAGCAGTTGCGCGTTCTTCGCTTCCAGATCGGACTCCTTGTCCTTCATCGCTTCCAGCATGCTGGCCAGTTGCACGTAGGTGGATTCCAGTTCGCGCTCCCGCTTCTTCAGCAGTTCGGCCTGGGAATGCCACTGAAAGGCGATCTCCAGCGTGCAGCGCAATTCGTATTCGGAAAAGGGCTTGACGAGGCACCCGTAGGGATTGACCTGCTTCGCTTTTTCCAGCGTTTCGGCGTCTCCATACGCCGTGAGAAATATGACGGGCAGGCTCGCGCGTTTCTGCATCAGCTCCGCCCCGGCGATGCCATCCACGGGGCCCTCGATCTTGATGTCCATCAGGACCATGTCCGGCCGTTGCCGCGCGATTTCCTCCAGCGCGGCCGGGATGTTCGTCACGGCCGCGCTGACGGCATAGCCGGTGTTCGCCAGCATCTGCCGGATCACCTCGGCGACAGTCGCCTCGTCTTCGACGATCAAAATGGATTTCGAGTTCATGAGGCGGTTAATACCTTCGCCCATGCCCGCGACCTGGTGCGTTGTCACAATATCGATGTCGATTGGTAAAAAATACGCTTTGGGGGCAGGTCCGGCTATAAGGGAAACCCTACCCCTGCGGTTCCAAAAGCCTGAGGCAAATTGAGCCTCGGTCATGAGGTGGCCGCCGCGTTCCTCGCGAGGACCAAGACCGCGTGGGTATTGGCCCTTGCGAGCGCCTTGCGGTCAGGGCAGAACTCGCTAAGTCATGGCCCAAGCGGGTTTTCGGATAGGCTCTAAGGACCGGTAACAGTAACACCCAGTTACGAGGGGGGAGAACTGTAGCCACGGCCACGCCTGGGCGTGGTAAACGCTCAGCTTTCCCCCGATCCGGATCGGGTGGAGGGATCCAGCCTTCACAGCCAAGAGCTTTGCTACGGCGGAGTAGGCCGCGCGCCGTCGCGTCCAAATCATTTTTTTACACAGCTTCTGAGGCATTACCACA
>JACQHI010000127.1 GCA_016199105.1 Lentisphaerota bacterium
TATTTCGCCTGCCCGAGCGTCGGCCAGGGTTTCGTGGGTCACCATGAACGGCTCACCATGAATGGTTGAACATGGAAGTATGAGCCGGATGACAGGCAAGAATGCCTGTCTTACTGTCCGATAAACGCGAATCGCAGCAATTCGTATTATGGCTCTTGAGCGTATGAGAAGCAGCGGGTTCGCAGCCCCCGCTATACTTATTGGAGTATTTCCCCAGTACAGCGGGACCTATGGGACCGCTGCTCTTCCATAATGCGAATTGCTGCGCGAATCGCTCGCGCTTGGCCCCTTGACTGCGCTCCTGCAGAGCGGTACTCTCTCCTTATTCATGAGTGGAAAAAAGGCCATCTACGGAATCCTGGGGCTGCTATGCGTGGCGCTGGCCGTCTTGTTCGGCTGGCTCTGGCTGCCCCGGCACAAGGCCGCCCCGCCGACGCCGCCGGCCGCCGTCAAGGCGAAACCGGTGGAGAGGGCGCCGGTTGAAGTCAAGCCGTTGGGCGTATTTACGGTGGACCTGGGCGAGGGGCCTGCCCTGAGCGGAGTCGAAGGGGTGAAGATGGAATTTGTCTTGATTCCGGCCGGCGAGTTCATGATGGGTTCCAGTGACGGGGAAGCCGATGAAAAGCCCGTGCATACGGTCAGGATCGCGAAGGATTTTTGGATGAGTCGAACCGAAGTCACGCAGGAGCAGTGGAAACGGGTGATGGGATATAACCCGAGTCATTTTGTGGCCGCCGAGGTGACCAACAATCCCGTGGAAGAGGTGAGCTGGAACGATTGTCAGGCATTCATCGAGAAGCTGAATGCCTTAATTGCCTCTTCCGGCTTCGCGGGGCTACGCCGAGACGACGGCAATCGAAATGTCGCATTTCGATTGCCGTCGGAGGCGGAGTGGGAATATGCGTGCCGCGCCGGGGCCACGACCTCTTTCAACACGGGCGGCGACGAGGGGGATCTGGCTTCGTCCGGCTGGTGTGGGATCAACAGCGAAAGCATGCCCCATCCGGTGGGCCGGAAGCAGGCCAATTCATGGGGACTCTTCGACATGCACGGCAACGTCTGGGAATGGTGCCAGGATTGGCAGGGTCCATATTCCGGCGCTGAGGCCGCGGATCCCGTCGGACCCACGGGGGGCGTGTACCGGGTGATGCGGGGTGGGGGCTGGAACAATACCGCGGAACTGTGCCGTTCCGCGAATCGCGACAGCTACGAGCCCGGCAAGCATTGGAACGGACTGGGATTTCGCCTCGTCTGCCCGTGAGTTCATACATAGGAATTTCAATCCGAGGTAGGGCGCGCTCGCCGAGCGCGCCGTTTCCCAGGCGACCACGGCGGTTTCGGCGAAACCGCCCTACCTATGGAACAGTCGCCGCCTTTTGCGACCTCATTTAAGAAATTCTGATCTCGCCGGAAAATGAGTTCGCACAGTAGGGACGGCTTGCCCTGCCATGGCGCATGCGCGTAAACCTAATCGTGGGTGTTGCACCCTTTCAGGGTGCGATGGGACTCGTAGCACGGTGTTCCCCAGGGCGTTGCCCTGGGCTTTGGCGTGGCTCCCCGTTGGGGAGCGCAGCTCCGCCGCCTGAAGGGCGGCAACACAATAGCCCGGCGAGAATCGCCGGGACAGAACCGCAGAACCCAAATAGCATTCGCACCCTGAAAGGGTGCAACATCCCCTTCCCGAGTGTTATTCACGTTAGGTTGACGCCTATGCGCCATGGCGGGATAAACCCCGCGGAACGCGGGGCAAGCTCGGTGTTTATCCCGCGTTGCGCGGGACTTGCCCCGCTCTGTGGCGGCGAACGCGCCCTACCCAAATGTGCCAACTCATTTTCCTTCGATGACGGCCAGGAGCGTTTTCTGTTCCTCCGGCGTCAGTTGTTCGATGGGGGCGGCGCCCTCCATCAGGGCATGGTAGAGTTCGCGGGCGCGGTCGGTGTCGATCTTCCGGCCTTCCTTCTCCCACGTGCCCATCATGTCCCGGCTCCAGACGCTCGGCTCCCACAGCGCCTCGCGGAAATGCTCCGCCGTGTGCGGATGATCGGCATACCCGCCGCCGGGCCCGACCTCGGCGATGGCCTCGAACCCGAGGGCGTCGTCGTCGGTCGAGAGGGGCAGCAGGAAGCGTTTGAGCGCGCCCGCCAACTCGTTGTCCAGAATCATCTGGATGGGCGAAAAGATTTCGTCAATGGACAGCAGACCGGCATCCAGCATCGCATCCGCGCCGGATAGAAAGGCCGACACGATGCTGATCGCCTTTTGCGCGCCGGCCTCGCAGGATGGCCGTTTGGCGTCGGTCGCGCCGGTCTGCACGAAACAGGGCACGCCGTAATGGCGGGCCATGGCGGCGATCAGCCGGTTGGCGATCGGCATTTCGGGCCGGCCATAGGGGCGGATCATCGTGCGCATATCCGCGGCGGCGACCATGGCGGAGAGGTTGAATGTCGTTTCCCCAGTGCAGGCTTTCATCAGCAGGCGGATGGCGAACTGCTCGGCGATGTTCACCGTGACCAGCCCGGCCGTGGTGACCGGCGCGCTCAGCCCGGCCGTGGTCATGTGCGCGATCTCCACGCGGCAGCCCTGTTCCCACCACCAGACGAATTGGGCCGCCTCTTCCGGACTGAGGCGGAGAGGGGACATCATGAAGATGCCGCCCTGGAAGACGTCGGGCAGAGATTTGCCCTTCAACGCCGCATAGGCTTCGTATAGAGCCTTCAGGCGCGGCGCCATGCCCAGGGGATACAGGACGGCGGACGGCAGGGCGCCGTATTTCCAGCAGAAAAAGCGCTCGTAGAGCGGCGAGGCTTCCGGGGTTGGCGCGAAGGGACAGCCGGTCATGAAGCATTCCCGGACATTCGGCAGGGCCTTGCCCAGCGTGAAGAATTCCCGGACCCGCCGTTCGTCGATGGGGCCGAGCTCGCCCGTGTCCGGATCCTCGTATTTGCCCCAGTAAAACGAGGCGCGCGTAATCAGGCTGGGAACGCGGGTTTCCCAGTCTACCTTCGGGCACGACGAAAGGAACGCTTCCACCACGGCCTTGGGGAAGGTTGCGCGCTGCCGGGCTTTATCGATCCGGGCCCCGAGCCCGGCGAGGGCGTCCAGCAGTTTGTCGTGTCCGACGACAACACCGACCTCATCGAGA
>JACQHI010000117.1 GCA_016199105.1 Lentisphaerota bacterium
ATCAGGCGCTTCTGGCCCGACGGTCGGTGGAGGAGGGGTGGTCGGTTCGCGATCTGGAAAAGAATCTGAAACTGCTCTCGCGGGTGCCCCGGAAAAAGCGCGCGACCCGCTCCGCGGTTTCGGATGCCCATCTTTTGTTTGTCACCGAACAACTGCAGCGGCGGTTCGGCACCAGCGTCCGGATTTTTCCATGTCGCGCGCTGGCCAACGGCCGCACGGTCAAGGGCACGGTGGAAATCGATTTCTTTTCCAACGACGATCTGAACCGCATCCTCGATCTTCTCGGCGTCACCGAAAGTCCGTAGATTCCGCTGCGCGCGAAATTCCGGGAATCCAACCGCAGATGGTTCGGAGCGCGGCGAACATCAGCCACGCCTGCCCGCAGTGCTACAGCGTTGCAGGCGGGAGAAGCACAAAAGTCACCGGCGACAAAATCATTAACAACAGAATCATTGAAATCTGTGTGAATCTGTGGGCAGGACAGAGTGGTTTCACGCCAAGACGCCAAGGCGTAAGGTTTTTTTCTTCCAAGTCCGTAAATCAAAGCAACACCCCCATCTTCTTTGCGTCTTAGCGACTTTGCGTGAGAAACCATTTTTCTCCGCATTCTCTGTGATCTCATGTTCAAACGTAAAACAACTTGTCTTTATCCCCTCCTGTTGATTCTGGCGCTTTTGTTCGCGCCGTTTGGGTGCGCCCGGAAACCCGCGGCGGACGCCGTGTCCTGGGATCCGGCGCGCCTGCAGGGAACCAATGCCCTGGTGGAGACCCGCCGTTTCGTGGAGCTCGGGCCGAAAATCGCCGGCACGCCGGGAGCGGAAACGGCCGCTGCCTCCCTCTATGCCCGTCTCCAGGCGCTGGGACTGAAGGCATCCCTGGATGTTTTTACCGAGCCGGCGCCTGGCGGGCCCACGGTCTTTCGGAATATCACCGCGGAGCTGCAGGGGCGCGGGTCCCGATCAGATCATTCCCGATCAGATCGGGGACTCACGTCCAACTGGGTCGTGCTGTGCGCCCATTACGACACCAAGTCGGGCATCGGCGAGTCCTTCGCGGGCGCCAACGACTCCGGTTCCGGAACCGGTCTTCTCCTCGAATTGGGCCGGGCGCTCCGGGACGGCCGGCCGCACAACGTCAACGTGCTTCTGGCATTCCTGGACGGCGAGGAATGCAAGAAGACGTATGGAGCCATGGACGGCCTTCACGGCAGCCGGCGCCTGGCCCGACAATTGCATCAGGATGGGCGCTCGGGAAATGTCCGGGGCGTCATTCTCCTCGACATGATCGGCGACCGCGATCTGACGATCACCCTCCCCAGGAACGGATCGATCGCCCTGGTGTCGCAGGTTCTGACGGCGGCCGGCGAGGAGGGCGCCCGCCTGAACTTCACGCTGTCCACCATGACCATAACGGACGATCACCAGCCGTTCCTGGACGCCGGCATGCCGGCGGTGGACCTGATCGACTTCGAATACGGCTCCGCGCCCGGGAAGAACGACTACTGGCATACCGCGGCCGATACGATGGACAAGCTAAGCGCCGACAGCCTTCAAACCGTCGGCCGCGTGGTCATCCGGACATTGAACCGCCTGGCGTCCACGCCGTAGATTGCCTTCTGGGTATTGCGGGAAGTTGGAAGTTGAGCGTTGGAAGTTGGATGTTGGGCGTTGAATCTAAATTGCTGGAATTCCCCCTCTCATCTGCTAACCTTCTTTCCGAAGCAGACTGACCCATAAATGACCGATAAATGACCGATAAATGAGCCATAAGACCCATTCCTGACCCATATCTTGACCCATTTCCCGCGTTATGGGTCATGCGGCGTGACCCATTCTGACCCATAAAACGAAGTTGCGCCAGTGACCCGCCTAGAGCGCTTTGCGCAGCAATGCGGGCAGGCGGCGCACGCTACATCCGGAAATGATCCGGACTGCCTCAGGGTGGTGGGGCTAAAAAATTGGCCGGCTCCATACGCCGTTCGCGTGGTGGAGCCGGCCAACCCAAGTGTTCCGATAGAGATATTATTTCGGCGGGGCGGCTGGGGCAGGAGCGGCGGCCGCGGCGTCGCGATCCTTGAGCGCCGCCCTGCGACTGAGCTTGACGCGGCCGCGGTCGTCAACGCCGATGCATTTCACCCACATTTGATCGCCCATTTTGCAGATGTCCTCGACGCGGTTCACGCGGAAGTCGGCCAGTTCGCTGATGTGGACCAGGCCGTCGGTGCCCGGGAAGATTTCCACGAAGCAGCCGAATTCCTTGATGCCCACCACGGTGCCGTTGTAGATGGCGTCCACCTCGGGCTCGGCGGTGACCATGCTGATTTCACGAATGGCCATTTCGATGGATTCCTTGTTCGGGCTGAAAATATTCACGGTGCCGTCGTCGTCGATGTCGATCTGGGCGCCCGTGATTTCCGTGATGCGGCGGATGTTCTTGCCGCCGGGACCGATCAGGTCGCCGATGTTTTCCGGGTTGATCTTGATCGCCTGGACGCGCGGCGCGAAAGGCGAAAGATCGGCTCTCGGCGCGGCGATAATCGTGCCCATGAAATCCAGGATCTTCAGGCGGGCGATCCGCGCCTTTTCGAAGGCGCCGGCCACGAGATCCCAGGCGAGGCCGCGGATCTTCAGGTCCACCTGGAAGCCGGTGATGCCGTCCCGGGTGCCGGCGACCTTGAAGTCCATGTCGCCGCAGTGATCCTCGTCGCCGAGAATGTCGGTGAGCAGGTGGGCGGTCTGTCCCTCGGCGATCAGGCCGATGGAAATGCCCGCGACCGGTTTTTGCAGCGGGACGCCGGCGTCCATCAGCGCGAGGGTGCCCGCGCAGACGGTGGCCATGGAGGTCGAACCGTTGGAGCTCATGATGTCGGAGACCAGCCGCACCGTGTAGAGGTAATCCTCGGGCAGCATCTCGAGGATCGAGCGTTCCGCCAGGGCCCCGTGTCCGATTTCGCGGCGCCCCGTGGAGCCGAGCCGGCCGACTTCGCCCACGCTGTAGGGCGGGAAATTATAATGCAGCATGAACTGCTTCTTGTTCGGGCCGCCCGTGATGGCGTCCATGGATTGCATGTCCTTCTGGCTGCCCAGGGTGACGGAGGCCAGCGCCTGGGTTTCGCCGCGGGCGAAGATGGCGGAGCCATGCGTGCGAGGGAGGAAGCCCACCTGGCCCGCGAGAGGCCGGAGGTCATCGAAGCCGCGGCCATCCACGCGCCGTTTCTGATCGAGGGCGAGGCGGCGGACCGTCATGATTTCGAACTGATCGAACATGGCCCGGAATTCCTCGGCGGTCATTTCCGGGAACTTTTCCCCGAGTTTGATCTTCAGGGACTCGCGGATTTCGGAAATGCGTTTCCGGCGATCCTGTTTGCCGGCGATGGTCAACGCGGCCTTCATGTCGTCCTGGGCCGCGGCGCGGGCGGATTCAAGGAGTTGGGTGTCCGTGGGAAAATCCCGGACTGTCTTGTCGGGCAGGCCCAGTTTGCGCCGTAATTCAAGCTGGGCGTCGATGATGGCCACGCAAATACCGTGCGCGAATTTCATGGCGGCCACCAGGTCGGCTTCCTTGATTTCCTGGGCGCCGCCCTCAATCATGACGGGCAGCTCCCGGGTGGCCGTATAGATCAGGTCGAGGTCGCTCTGATCGCGCTCGGCGTTGGTCGGGTTGACGATCCATTCGCCGTTGAGGCGGCCGATCCGGACCGCGCCGATGGGCCCGAAAAAGGGCAGCTCGGAGAGCGTCAGCGCCGCGCTGGCGGCCACGATGCTCAGGATATCCGGATCGTTTTCGCCATCGGCGGAGAGGAGCATGTTGTTGATCTGGACGTCGTTGTGGTAGCCGTCCGCAAACAGGGCGCGGATGGGCCGGTCGGTGAAGCGGGCGGTCAGAATTTCCTTTTCCGAAGGGCGCGCTTCGCGTTTGAAGAACCCGCCGGGAAATCTGCCGGCGGCGTAGAATTTCTCGCGATATTCGACCTGCAGGGGGAAATAGTCGATGCCTTCGCGGGGCGTTTCGGTGGCGGTGACCGCCGAAAAGAGAAGGGTGTCGCCGAGGCGGATAGTGACGGCGCCATGCGCTTGTTGCGCGAGAAGCCCGGTCTCGATGAGCATGCGCTTGTTGCCGACTTGAATGTCAACGGAGGTAGTGTTTTTCATGGGATTTGTTCCTTGCTGCTGTGGGAAAAAAGCAAGCGGCGCCCCGCGAAAGCGGGGGTGTTGACGAGAAGGTCATGAATCGAATTCGGAACCGATGAGCGCCGGGCCATCAATAGCGCAAATTGAGTCGTTTCAGGATGGCCTGGTAATGTTCCGCATCTTCCCGCATCAGGTAATCCAGCAGTCTCCGGCGGGCGCTGACCATTTTGATCAGGCCATTGCGGGAACCGTGATCCTTGGAGAACTTCTTGAGATGTTCTGTCAGGCTTTCGATGCGCTGGGTGAGCAACGCAATCTGAACCGCGGATGACCCCGTGTCTTTGTCGTGAAGACGGTAGTCGGTGATGATCTTCTGTTTGGCTTCTTGCATGTTACTGTTTTCCGATTTTTCCCTTTGTTTCCTTTCTTATTTAGCGTCAATATATCGATCGGCATTTGGCGTGTAAAGAAATATTATCGAAATTTATACGGAGGGGGTAATCCGTGAAAAGTCCGACCGCATTCCAGAAAAAAGTGTATGCCGCCGTCCGGCGGATTCCCCGGGGGCGTGTCACGACCTACCGACTGCTGGCCGAGTGTATCGGGTGCCGGTCCTGCCGGGCCGTGGGCCAGGCGCTGCGGCGGAATCCGTTCGCGCCCGCCGTGCCGTGTCATCGGGTGATCGCCTCGGATTTGCGGATCGGCGGGTTCTCCGGGAAGCGGAGTGGCCGGGAGGTTGTGCGCAAACGCAAGCTCTTGGAGTCCGAGGGCGTTCGATTCAGGGCCGGGCGGCTGCGGGAGCCGTCCCGGGTCTTTCGGTTCACGGGCTGAAGCCTCGGCCACGTGGGTCACGACTCCGATCGGGACCACTCAGGACGTCACCGCCAAAGCATGCCGTTCCACCGGAGGTCCCAGTTGGAACTGGGACCCACGACGGTTGAGGGCGGGGATTCTCCCTCACGGGTTGGCGGGCGTCTGTTGAAAGCGAAGCCGGGGAATGCGATAGGTCTTCGCGATGCGCGCGTTGGCGTCCCGCAGTTGCGCGGGATCGAACACGAGATCCAGCCCCATGGATTGGAGGGAGACCCGGCGCAGAGCGCCGTCCCGCCGCAGTATCGCGAAGACCGAATTCAGATTCTTCACGGGTTCCCCGTTCACGGCGGTGACGATTTCATCCTGCAGATCCTCGTAGCCGATGTTGACGGCGTCGGGGAAAACGCGGGAGAGGATCACGAAACGAAAGTCGTCCGGCTTGTCGAGTTGGTGGCGTTGGACGAAAAGGCGAACGAGCCGGGGATCCGCGGCCGCCGCCCATTCGCGCCCGTGGGCTTTCAGGTAATTCTGGGTCAGTTCCCGGAGGACAAGACCGCCTTCCACGATGTATTCGGAGGGGTGTTCGGCGATCCGATAGGGAACGGGGGAATCGTCATCGCGGCTGGCGGTCAGCGGAACCTGGAGAGTGACGGGAACCCGGTCCCGGATCACCTTCACCGGGACGGTTTCCCCGGGACGTCGCCGGCCATAAATGAGATAGGGGAAAAGCAGGCGTCCGAATTCGGGGTCCTCATAATACCCCTGGGCATCGAGGGCAAAGCCGTCCCAGTCGAGAATGACATCGTCCTTTTTCAGCGTTGGATCCAGGCGGGACATGACGCGCAGAACCAGAACGCCGCGCGGTTCGTTCGTGAGGCCCAGGAAGGCCCGTTTGAAGGGATCGATCAGGGGGGTCCAGGAAAAGCCGGCTTGCGCGGTGCCCGGATATGGGGATGCGAGGGCGGCCTCCAGGAACTTGCGGATCGTCACAGCCGGCAATACCGAGCAGAGGCGGTTGGCCGGATCGAAGGCCACGACAAGGCCGGTCAACTCGGCGCCTGAGAAGACCGGCACACCGCTTCCGGATATCGCCAGGCTGGTCAGCGTCAGCACCTGGATCTGAAGAGCCTGGGAAGGCGCGAGGGGCAGGGCGCGGACGGAAATTTCCGAGATCGTTCCCGACCCGGTTTGCGGCTGGTCGGTGCCGTCGAATTGGACGATTTGAAGGGGGGCTTTCCTGTCGATGCTTGGCGCGATGGATACGGGAACCAGCTCGTCGGCGATGTCGTCGTCCACCCGCAGAAGCGCCAGATTGAGGCGGTCGTCGGCCTGCACAAGGGTGGCCGGCGTCCTGGCGCCGCTCCGGGCCATTTGGATTTCCACCAGCACGTGGTGTCGGATCAGATCCTCGGTGGTCGCCACGAGGCCGTCGCCCACGGCCACGCCATAGCCGCTTTTAACGACCTGGGGCAGTCTCTGCCAGGGAACAAAAGGATCGAATTCCTGGCAGATGGCCACGATTTTCACCAGGCTGCGGTCAATCGATGCCGGTTCGGCATCGGCGGATTGAACGGCGCTTCCGACCAAACCCGCCGCGAAAAACAACAAAACACCCCATTTTTTCATTATAACTGCCTCAATACGTCGTGCCTGTTGCCTTCTGGTTCATGGCCCTCCTGAACACTGAACACCGAACACTCGCTGCGTCGTCACCTGCTCCGGATTGAAATAGCTTATGGCCGGGATGACGTGTTTTTCGAGCAAGGCACGGTCCGCTTCGGCGGCCAGTTGGGCGTCCATCGCCAGGGTGTTGTCCATCCCGTCAAAGCGGAAAACATGGAACCCGTTCCGGGGCTGCCGCAACGCCCGCGGGATGTCTTCGAGGCGGCGGATCGGCTCGCCATTGACCGAGGCGACGATGCCGAGAATGAAACCGTCGGCATAGGTGTTGCAGGGATGCGCCAGGCGTCGGATCAGGACGACGACTTGGTCCCGTTCCTTGTAGAGGGCGTCGGGCAGGGCGTATTTCCAGGTGTAGCGGAAGTGCTGGGTGTCCAGGCTCGTCAGGCGTTGGATGCCCAGGGCGGCCATGTAGCTGGAGGACAGGGGAGAAAAGACGAGCCCCCCGGCCACGCAGTAATCCGGACGGTGGTCATAATCATGGCGAAAAAGGAAAGCCGTATGGGGAACGGTCAGGGGAACTTGCAGCCGGAGTTTCTCCCGGTTTCGCCAAACGACCAGGTCCAGCGTGTCGCCGGCCTGTTTCCGTTCCAGCAGTTCCGCGAATTCCATGATGCGGCCGTCCAGCACGATCGTGCCGTCGTTGGCGACGGGATATCCGTCAACGTCCAGGATGACATCGCCCGTCTGGAGCCGGCCCCAGGCGCAGGTGAAGGGATGAAGTTGGGAAACGGCGATGCCCCGGTCGTCATCCGGCAGGCCGAGTTCCCGTCGAAGGGTGGGATTGCGCGTGTTCTGGAACGTCACCAGGAAATCGGGAAAGCCGTCATACGTTCCGTCTTCGATGTCCTTCAGGAAATGCCGGATGACGGGCGTGGGGATGGCATACCCGATGTTCTGGCTGTCTTCCAGTCCCTGGAATGCGAGCCCGGCCACCTTGCCGTTGAAGAGCACCGGGCCGCCGCTGTTGCCGGGGTTGATGGCGGCATCCACCTGGATGACCAGGTGGGCATCCACTCCGCTGTGGGCGTAGGGCGCATAGTCGATGCGCGAGACCACGCCGCGGGTGAGGGAGAGGCGTTCGCCGCCCATGGGATAGCCCACCACTTCCACCTCGTCATTGAGGTCGGGCAGTTTTTCGCCAAGGGGGAGGGCCCTTGTGCCTTCGAAAAAGGCTTCGTTGTCCACCGCCAGGATGGCAAGATCGCAATCGTGCCCCGCGAAGAGCACCCGCGCCTGGAATTTCCGGGGATCGCCCTCCCGTTGAACCTCGATGAAGCGGGCATCGGAAACGACATGCGCGTTGGTGAGAATCCGGCGCTTGCCGATCACGAAGCCTGAACCGGACACCGACGAGAGCTCCAGCACCTGCCAGGGCTGGCCATAATCGGAACGCTGTCCCGTGACATACACCTTGACAACCGATTGTTTGAGGAGTTTGCCCGAAACCGCCGCGACCGCGGGGGTGGCGGTCAGGTGCCACAGGCAGACCAGGCCGGCCAGGGCCGGAAGGAAGCCGTGAGCTAAAACAGTTGTGGGGATAAAGCTTTTCATGGCAAGGGATCGTCCGTCATGACGGCGACGAGGTCAATCTCTTTTTGCCTCGAATCGATTTGGGGTTGACAGCAGCCGGGAATGGAAGCAGGTTAACCGCACATGAATTCTGCTCGCGACAGCACGGAAAGACGGGATACGCATCCCGCCGACCTGGCCGATCGGCTGCAGGGGTTGCCGCTCGAAGAGGCGGTCCGGCTTCTCCGGGAGATGCCGGCGGGGAAGGCTTCGGCTGTGCTGTCGGAAATGGACAGTGAGACCGCCGCGCAGATCGCCCGCCATCTTGAGCCGCCCTTGCTCCGGACCCTGCTTCAGGCGGTCTCCCCGCAGCAGGTTGCGGATATCGTGGGCCGGCTCCCGGAGGAACTGCGGTCGGTGGTGCTGGAGAGCCTTTCCCCCATCGAATCCTCCCGTGTGTCGGACCTGCTGCGGTATCCCGAAGATTCCGCCGGCGGCATCATGAACGACCGGTTCATCGCCTTGCCCGCGGATATCACCATCGGGGACTGTCTGGCCCGCCTCCACGAGCGCGAAGAGGAGTTCCCGCAGGGCGCCCTCTATCTGTACGTGCTCGACGCGGACCGGAAACTGACCGGGGTGGTCCCAGTGCGCGATCTGGTGTTTCGCAAGCCGAACCGTCCCTTGCGGGACATTGTGAAGACGGAGGTGGTCAGTCTGAGGGTGGACGACGACCAGGAAAAAGTGGCCGATCTGTTTTCGAAGTACCATTTCATGGCCCTACCGGTGCTGGAACGCGATGGCCGGCTTGTCGGCGTGGTGGAGGCCAACCGGGTGATCAGCGTCATACAAAACGAGGCGACCGAAGATATGCAGAAGATGGCGGGCTTGTCGGGTGAGGAACATGCCTATACCCCCTGGACAGCGGCGTTTTCCGGCCGCATGACGTGGTTGTTGCTCAATCTGGGCACCGCGTTCGCGGCCGGCTACGTGATCAGCCTGTTTGAAAGCACCATTGCCCGCTGGACGGCGCTGGCGTTTTTTCTGCCGATCATCGCGGGACAGGGGGGTGTGGTGGGGATACAGACGATGACCCTCATCATCCGGGGCATGGTACTCGGGGAATTGCCGCTCGATCAGGCGAAGAAGGCCTTGCGAAAGGAACTCACTCTCGGTGTGTTGAACGGCGTCATCATCGGACTCCTGACCGGCCTGGGGGGGTGGCTTTGGCAGGGTAACTTCATGCTTGGCGTGGTGGTGGGCGCCGGCATGCTGCTGAACATGATGGCGGCCGCCCTCTCCGGTGTCCTGGTTCCGATCGGTCTGCGGCGTCTGAAGATCGATCCGGCGCTGGCCTCGAGCATTTTTGTGACCACGATCACGGATATCGCGGGCTTCTTCTTTTTCCTCGGCATTGCCGCGCTCTGCCTGCGCCTGTTCGGCTGAACCGTCAATCCCGCAGCGTGGCCGTGAGCCGCAACGGATGCAGCAGCAGAGACAGGGCCTCCCGCACGTCGCGGACAACGATGTCAGCCTCTTCCACCAAGGCGCCGGCGGCGCCTTCCGGCCCGATCACGGCGATGCTGAGGGCCGCCTTTCTCGCCATGGCCACGTCGTTGTGACCGTTGCCGATCGCGGCCACCTGTTTCGCCCCCAGTTCCGCCACCAGCCGGGCCTTGTCCCTGCCGGTTTTGATCGGATGGAGTTCAACCGGCAAGCCTGCCAGCGCTTTTCGGGCCGTGCCGAAGGTGTCGGCGGTGGCGACGATAAGGCGAAGCCGGCGGGCCAACAGGCGCAGGGCCGCCGCAACCCCCGGAAGGAGCTTCCCGTCAAGGGACAGCGTCCCGGTGAAGTCGCAGACCAGCGCCTCCAGGCGGATGGGCTTGTGCCCGGGCCGGGCTATAACCGGTGACGGTAATGGTTTCATCTAAAAAGTCTTCTTGTTGTGGAAGATATCCTGTGAGAGTATGAAATGCAAGCGGCCGGACGCTCCGAAATTGACGCCATGCCTGGCGCGTTCCACATGAATGCCTCACCACTCATTTCGGATCCCTCGGAATGGGGTCACATAGTTCCCATGAGACCTCCTCGCCTCTCCGGATGCCCAGCGCGGCCGCCAGCGGCATCGGCAGGTAATCATAAAAACGCAGGTTCTGGCCTTTCGACCGAATGGCTTGAATTTTGAGCGGATAGGACGCGGTTTCAATTCGTTTGAGCATAGAACCTCCTTTTGCTGGATAATATAGCCTAATGGCTATATTATTTCGCGCATGCATATTTCATTCTGTTTTTCCGGAGACCGTTTGGAATCCGCCGCGGTCAAACCCTTTGCCCTCTTTCGGGATCGAGTCCGCCCGGCGCACGAAGCTCGACGCGAGGACCTGGAAGCGATGTATGCCCCGGTAATGGGGCGTCCCGAGATCGACCCGGTTTTCCATGCCGGAGTGACGCTTTTTCAAATGATGGAGCGGCTTCCCGACCGGCTGGCCATCATGGCCTGCCAATACGATGTGCGTTGGCGTTTGCCCCTCGGCATCTCAGAGGATTGGGCGGGAATTGATCCGAGCACATTGGTCTACTTTCGCCAACGGCTGGCCAAGCACAGGCTGGCCACGGTGGCGTTGGACTCGGGACTGGCGGCCATGCGCAGCGCCGGTTATCTACGGCAGCACGGCGCCGTGCGCATCGATTCGACTCATGTGCTGGCCCAGGTGGCCCATATGTCGCGACTGGAATGTGCCCGTGAAACCCTGCGCCTGGCGTTGGATTTTCTGGTCGCCTTCGGCGGTCCGGCCGCCTGGGAGCCGTGGTTCTCGCGCTACGTTGAGCGCCACCCGAAAGACCTTCGCAAGGCCTCCATCGAGCGGCGACGGGCTTCAATGGCGCAGGCCGGTCGGGATATACGGGACGTGCTGACCCAAACGCAGACGCTCGGCGATGCCGTGATCCGGTCCGAGCCGGTTGCCCTGCTGCAACGCGTATTCGCCGAGCAGTTCGATCTGACGGAAGGCGCTTCACCCCAACAACGTCCGGCCGCGCCGTCCGGCGCCGTTCACAATCCTCACGACCCCGACGCCGAATGGAGTACGAAGGGCACCCTGGGGAAAGCTGGCTGGGTCGGCAGCAAACTCCAGGTCTGCGAAACCGCACCGGAAAGCACTCGGCAGCCGGGAGAGCCGACAGAGGCGGTCATCACCACCGTACTCACTCAACCCGCCATTACCAGCGACCACAGCAGCCTCTCCCCGGTCATTGCCGCACACGAACAGGGCGGTCAGGCCAAACCCTCGGAGACCTTCACCGATGCGGGGTATATCAGCGCCCCGGCCTTGGAGTCGGCACAAGCGGACGGGTATGTCCTTACCGGTCCGATCGGTGTGCCACCGCACAGCGGCGAACGGTTCGTTTCCGACGCGTTTGTGGTGGACATTCCCAACCGTCAAGCCACGTGTCCGGCCGGCACGCTCAGTACGGAGTGTTCCCAAATCACGGAAACCAAAATCCAGGCGACCTATTACTATTTCGCTTGGGCACAGGCCGACTGTGCCCTGTGCACGTTGAAAGACCGTTGTCTCTCCAAAAAGAAGCGCCAGCTGGCTCCGCCGGCAGGAGGCCATGAAAGCGGGCTAAACTGACGAAACGAGGCGTGTAGAGCCTGAAAACGATTGAAATCGATTGCGCGGGTGATGCCGTTGCGATAGTCTCGAAACAATGAACCGCTAATCAAGCCCGAAGCCGGTGTCGCCGGGCTGAGTGCCCCGTGCTGAACTGGACTTTTTCAGCGGAATCAAATAATGAGACGTGACCCCAATCCGCGGCCAGTATCCGCATTTTTCGCACGTGAAGAACAACCGGCGCTACGCGGGAAAGGAAGATGTGCTCATGGCCTCCGCGGGGTTCAGGCCGCTGGCGCTGGCGGAAGCCCAGCTCCCCTTTCCCTTCCTCGACGAGTGGAAATTCTATGTGAAGGAAGCTGCCCGATGAAGTCCTCGATACCCAAGCCCGTCCCGCCATCCGATACGGCGTCACTGTTCCACGCC
>JACQHI010000135.1 GCA_016199105.1 Lentisphaerota bacterium
ACAGCTCCGAGATGGCCTTCCTGGAGTGGGTTCACATCGCGCCGGTGGATAAGAAGAAAAAGGTTGAGGTCAAGGACGAGAAAACGACCGAAGCCGCCTCGCCCGCGAAATAATTTCTTCTCGACTCCTCCGCCGGAATCTGCTTGGCTGTTCCCGTAGCCGGGATCCCGCCATGCCAAAATTCAAATACACCGCCACCGATGCTCAGGGCAGCGAAAAACAGGGCGTCGTCGAAGCCATCAATCGCGCCGGCGCTCTCGTCAAATTGAAGGAGCTGCAGCTCTTCCCATCGGCCGTGGCGGAAACCGATGCGAAGGCGGCGAAGATCCCGGCGGCCAAGGCCAGGGGCAAGGGCGGGCCTCCCGCGGGCGGGCCAAAGGGCAGCCTTCTCAAGATGAATCTCACCCTGCCGAGCATCTTTCCCCAGCGGATCAAGCGAAACAAGTTGATGATTTTCACGCGGCAGCTCGCGACGCTGATCGACGCCGGCGTCCCGTTGTTGCGGGCGCTTCAGGTGCTGCAGAAACAGGAACCCCATGGAGGCTTGAAGAAACTGATCGGCGAGATCTGCGAGGCGGTGGAAAGCGGCGGCACGTTTGCCGAGGCCCTGAGTCATCATCCCAAGGTGTTCGACCGGCTGTTCGTGAACATGGTCAAGGCGGGCGAGATCGGCGGCGTGCTCGAAACGACGCTCAACCGCCTCGCCGAGTTCTCCGAGAAAGCCGAGAAAATCAAAACCAAGGTCAAAGGCGCCATGATTTATCCGATCGTCGTGCTGGTCATGGCCCTCGGCATTCTCTCGTTCCTGATGATCTACATCATTCCTAAATTCCAGGAAATCTTCACAGGACTCCTGGAAGGCCAACAGTTGCCGGTGTTGACGCAGTTTGTCATGGGCGCCAGCGACCTGATAATCCACAACGCGCCGGCGGTCGCCATCGGTCTCGTCGGGGTGGGAGTGGCGTTCAAGGTGATCGGTAAAACCAAGCTGGGGCGGTTGGGCTTTGACTGGCTTGCGCTCCGGGTGCCGATTTTTGGAACCCTGATGCTGCGCGTCAGCATTTCCCGCGTCACGCGCACGCTGGGCACGTTGCTGACGTCCGGCGTGCAAATCCTGCAGTCCCTGAACATCGTGCGCGAGACAGCCGGCAATGAAATCGTTTCCCGGGCCATTCAAAAGGTGCACGACAGCGTCAAGGAGGGCGAAACCGTGGCGGCGCCGCTGGAGGCGTCCGGCGTGTTTCCCAGCATGGTGGTGAGCATGATCACCGTGGGCGAGGAAACCGGCCGCCTGCCCGACATGCTGACGAAGATCGCGGATAATTACGAGGGCGAGGTGGACGCCGCGGTGGACGGTCTGACGTCCATCATCGAGCCGATTTTGATCGTGTTCCTCGCGGTGATCGTGGGCACCATCGTGATTGCCATGTTCATGCCGCTGATTTCCATCATCAGCAACCTGCGCTGAACGGACGTGTTTCGAAGCCATGCAGCCGGGGAAAAAACACTCCATGCCCAAATTGCCTCTGGCTTTTTATCGCAGCCCGGATGTGCTGCGGATCGGCCGGCAACTGCTCGGCAAGTTTCTCGTGACCCGTTTGGATGGCCGGCTCGCCGGCGGCATGATCGTGGAAACGGAAGCCTATGCCGGACCGGAAGACCGCGCGTCGCACGCCTATGGAAACCGCCGGACCGCCCGGACGGACGTCATGTTCTGGAACGGAGGCGTCGCCTATGTGTACCTGTGTTACGGGCTGCATTGCCTTTTCAATATCGTGACCGGGCGCGAAGGCGTTCCCCATGCCGTTTTGATCCGCGCCTTGCAACCCGTGGACGGCGTCGAGGCCATGATGCAACGGCGGCGCAAAACACGAGTAGACCGGACTCTGGCCGGTGGACCGGGCTCGTTGACCCGGGCCCTGGGTATCCGTGTCGAGCACAGCGGCATGGATTTGCGGGGGGCCCGGATATGGCTTGAGGATCGGGGAGTCCGGGTGCCGCTCCGCAACATCCTGGCCGGGCCGAGAGTCGGCGTGGAGTATGCCGGCGCCCATGCGCGACGGCCCTGGCGTTTCCGCATTCGCGCCAATCCCTGGACCAGTCCGGCGTGAAGGCTGGGATTTCGCGAGGATTGTGGAGATTGGGAAATCGAAAATCGGCAATCTAAAATCAAAAATCAATTCATCTCCCGATTGACGAACGGCCGGGGAATGCTATGCTGGGCTCCGAATGAACTCGGAATCTCCGCGAGAAGCGTGTGGTCTTTTTGGCGTGTACGGCATTCCCGATGCGGCCGGCCTGATCTACCAGGGGCTGTTTGCCCTCCAGCACCGCGGTCAGGAAGGGGCCGGCATGGTGGTGAGCGACGGACAGAAGGTCCGTTCGCAAAAGGCGCTGGGCCTGGTCAGCGAGGTCTTCGCCATGACGGACCTGGCCGAGCTGCCGGGCCACTTGGGGATCGGGCATGTCCGCTATTCCACCACCGGATCGTCCCGTCCGCAGAACGTCCAGCCGCTGGTGGCCGAATGCATCGACGGCATCTGGGCCATCGCCCATAACGGCAACCTGACGAACGCGCGGTCGCTCCGGCAGATGTACCAGGAGGCCGGCGCTATTTTCCAGACCAGCACGGATAGCGAGGTTCTGACCCATCTGCTGGCCGATCCCATGTACCGGGCCCGGCCCCGGCGGGTTTCGAGGGCCTTGAACGAACTCAAGGGCTCGTTCGCGTTCCTGCTGATGACGAAAAACTGCGTCATGGCGGCCCGCGATCCCCTGGGCTTCAAACCCCTGTGCATCGGACGGAAAGGCGATGGAGTCGTGTTCGCCAGCGAGACCTGCGCCCTGGCGCAAATCGGGGCGGAGTATGTGCGCGACGTGGCGCCCGGAGAACTGGTGGTGGCGGATGAAACCGGCCTTCATTCTTCGCTCTTCTCCGAGCCCGTTCCCGGGAAGTGCTCGCAATGCGTGTTTGAGCTGGTGTATTTCGCGAGGCCGGACAGCATGATTTTCGGGGAAAGCGTGCACGCCGCGCGTTGCGCGCTGGGGCGGCGTCTGGCCGGGGAGCATCCCATTCAGGCGGATGTGATCGTGCCCGTGCCGGACAGCGGCAATTCGGCGGCCCTGGGTTTTTCCCAGCAGAGCGGCATCCCCATGAACTATGGCTTTATCCGCAACCATTACGTCGGCCGGACGTTCATCATGCCCGAGGCGTCCAAGCGGTCCGGCAGCGTGGATATGAAGCTGGCCGTTGTGCCGGACGTGGTGAAAGGCAAGCGGGTGGTGATCGTGGACGATTCCATCATTCGCGGGAACACCTCGAAGCGCCGCGTGGCCTGGCTTCGGAAGGCCGGCGCCCTGGAGGTGCATCTCCGCATCGCCTCGCCGCCGGCGATGCATCCGTGTTTCTTCGGCATCGATTTTCCCACCAAGGAGGAACTCATTGCCAGTCAGCGGAACGTGGAGGCCATCCGGGACTATCTCGGGGCGGACAGTCTGGGCTATATCAGTCTGGAAGGCTTGCTGTCGCCGTTTCGGTCCAAAGTGGATTATTGCACCGCGTGTTTTTCCGGCGACTATCCGGTGGACATCAGCCGTGTGCAGGGCAAGCAGGCTTTGGAGGACTATTCGCCGATGCTGAATCTGGATGGGGCCGTCAAGACGTCTAAATAGCGCTTAGATCAACCACCAGTGTTCCGGGCTGACGGCCTGCAGATTGAATGAGCGCTTATCTTCCGGCAACGACAGGAGCAGTTCCTTCGCCTTTTCCCCGATGGCTTTCGCGGCGAGTTCCGCGTTACGCCCGCCGGCCTCGGCCGAGGCGTGCTGGCGCGGGTCCAGGCCGCCGATTCCATCCGGCGGCTTCATGGCGGGGGCGAGCGGACCGGTTCCGAGCAGGGACATGTCCACGAGGTCGGGATAAAAAAACATCATGTTCGACGTTTCCCATTTGGCCGCATGGTCGGAATCCGACTCCGCGCAGCGGCTGAGACTCATTTCCCAGAGGCCCATTCCCGTGAGGGTCCCATCGGCCACCACCGGCTTGAGCGCTTCATCGATCAACTCGAGCTGCGTTTGAATGTTGTGGCCGGACACCCCGATGATGACGCGGAATCCGGTTTTTTTCAGGCCCTCGAACAAGGCGGTGACCATGGCGAGTTTCCAGCCCCGGTCGGCTTCGATGAGCCGGCCGGTCTGAGCGTTGTGGATCGCATGCGGGAAGAAGACGGGCGGATAGACGACGCCGCCATACCGCTCGGCGCACTTCACGAGGATGCCGTGGGCCTTGAGGGCATCGTTCCCCAGCGGCAAGTGCCGGCCGTGCCATTCGATCAATCCGAACGGCACATAGACCACCGGGAACTGCCGCGCCGCGGCTTCAAGCTGGCCCGGACGCATGAACTGCATCTGAACCGCCGTGGGCAAGATATGGGGCATCCTCTTTTCCACAGGTAGGGTATCGGCGGACATGGATCCTCCTTTCGTAAAATCGTTTACAGTACTCTCCGGACAGCGAGCCCGGTTTCGGCGGCAATTGTGAAATCTATCTCCCCCGCTTTCGGAGTTGCTCTTTCATAACTTCCACAGCTTCCAGCGAGTAGGGCACTTCTCCGGATTGCGCTTGCCTGATTGCATTCTTGATCAGAGCAACAAGTTCATCCGTATTGCCGCCGTCAGGTGTTGAGCCTGTTCCTATCATCGCGTGCTGGAGGCGGTCGAATGGTTTCGGATGGCAGGCGGCATCGCAGAATGCGAGGAGGGGCTGTTTCTCGATCACAGTGTTGAGACTAAGCCCACCTCCAACAAAGGCGTAGCCGGTCTTCAGTGTGCTCAGCCGATATCCTGCGCAGTTTTGATCCTTGAGGTGGGGGTAACCATTGGTGGCCAGCATGTCCAGGAAGTCTTGAAACTCCGTTGAGTTAGGAAGTCTCGTGCTGGCAGAAGGTTTGTCGAACTCGGCCCATTGCGTAAAGTAACTGCAAATGTGGTGCATGTGGTTCGCGCAGGAACCGCAAGCAGAAGATCCGCGGGACTGGATGATAATGTGACGGTAGAACAGGAGCAGGGAGAGGAGAACTAGAGCGGAGACAGGCATGCCCCATCGGAATTTTCGACTGGCGAAAACAGCAACAAAACAAAACACCAATGCTATGAACAACGCGATGACCGTGACGGGCTTCAAGCTCCAGAAATATGACCAGTGAGGGAGAATGTCCATGGAGACGCATCGGTAGCGTTCTGTGGAGAAATAAAGGATCAAGTAGAATGCCACAAAGATCGCCAAGGACCAACCGACTGTCTTGATGCTCTGCTTCATAACGACGTTGTTGGGGCACAATTAACTGTACAAGAACACATCTCGCCATGGTCAACCGCTATTTTGCGTTGACTGCGTTATTACCGTCTGCTTCTTCCCCGTGTGCCGCGGCGCTATTCTTTGGGGGCGTGGCCGACCAGTTTCCAGACATCGCTGCCCATGTTGTTCCCGGCCACCATCCACAGTGCCCCATCGAACGCGAACACGCTCGCGGCATGCCGGGGGGGCCAGGGGGTGCCGGGCAGTTCGTGCCAGTCCACGCCATCGGACGAATACCAGACGTCGTTCCGGTTGCCCCGGTTCCAGCCCTCCAGCACCCACATCCGGTTGTCGAAAACGGCCACATCGTGATACTGACGGGGATGCCAGGGCGCATTCGGCAGCTCTTGCTTCCAGTGAATGCCATCGTTCGAACTCCAGACGTCGTTGTAGAACTTCCGCTGGGGCGTCTCCGGCGTGTCATAGGTGCCTCCGCCCAGGATCCACATCCTGTCTTTGAAAACGACGCACCCGCCGATCATTCCACGGGCGGGCCAGGCGGGACGCCGTACATCCATTTTCTCCCAGGTCGCGCCGTCTGTGCTGGCCCATACGTCGTCGTAGAAGCGCTCTTTTTCCGGAGCGAATTGCGGCAATGTCTGGCCGCCCATGACCCAGAGGCGATCCTTGAAGGCAACCGTCATGTGAAGAACACGCGGTTTCCACGGAACCGTCCGGGTGACACAGCGCCACGCCTTCCCGTCTTCCGACGACCAGACGTCGTCCTGGTAGTGCTTTTGGATGGGATCGCCGCCGACAATCCACATGCGGTTGTTGAAGACCACGTAGCCGGCCGTATGCCGGCCCTCCCAGTCCGTGGTGATGTCGAATTCTCCTGACAGGAACGTATTCGTTTTCTCCAGAGTCCAGGCGGCGCCGTCTTTTGAACTCCATACCTCGTTGTTGCAAATGCGGGGGAAATGGGCCTTGTCGCCCGGATTCCATCCCCCCAGAAGCCACATTTTATCTTTGTAAACAAGGGCTCCCGCTCCGTCGCGGGGCGCGAATGGCGCCGTGTCGGTCACCTTGATCCATCGGTAAGAGTTTGTGGCCATTTCTTCCCTTTCATCCACGAGCGGTTTCTGGCCAAGTGAGGGCAGGGCGGACAACAGCAAAGCCAAATACCCGGCGATTTCCAAAAATCCGCGTGTTTTCATGAGTTTTTTACATGGAATAGACCTGCGAATCGGTAGGGCGCGCTCCCCGCTACATAGTGAATGATTCACCGTGAACGGCGGTTTCGGTCCAGCCTTCGCAGCCAAAAGGCTTTGCTACGGCGGAGTAGGCCGAAACCGCCCTACCTAAACGAAAACCCATTCTATTCTGCACCCCTTTATTATTCGTCTCCGACCGTTGGCGCGGTTTCTACTTGAGGCGGGTCGCCGGAAGGCGTTTGAGCTTATGCGATCGCGGGTCAACCTCAATACCGACAGATTCCAGGGCGGTTACGCCCAGAATAGGTTCCGCATCGTCCGCGCCGAAGATGAG
>JACQHI010000004.1 GCA_016199105.1 Lentisphaerota bacterium
CACGGCCTGCCCGAGCGTCGGCCAGGGAGTGTGCCCCTCCCGAAGATAAAACAGGGAGGGTCCCCGCTTCGGCGGAGCAAGCGCAGTTCTCCTCGTCCTCGTTCTCGTCCCCCAGCCGATCCCGTCAGACGAGTAGGACCGATTACGACGACGAGGACGATTCACCTTGAACCGTTCCGCCCTTTCCCTCCCCGGCCTGTTCCAGCCTCCGCTTGGCCTCGTTGAGCTTCCGGGTGAAGGCGCCTTTCTCGAATTCGGAGGTCCACCGCCGCAAAATGATCCAGCCGCTGAAACGCAGGAGATTGTTGCGCCACGTCCGATACCACCGCCGCCAGCCCGCCCGGAGATTGTGCAGGGAAAACAGGATGGACGGAAACACGAGGATGTGCAGCCCCACGGCGAACATGTACCGGAACCGGTAAAAACGCCCCATGATTTTTCGCGAGGCCGCCTGCATCTGTTCGGGCGTCAGGGGCGGGTCCGGAACGAACAGCGGAAAGTTCCCGTCATAGTATTCCCAGCCGATCTGATCCCGCGGAAAAATACGGTTCTGCCGGGCCAGGCGCGCCGTCAACTCCGTGCCGGGCAGCGGCCCGGCCAGCAGAATCTGGACGGTGTCGATCTTGGCCGCGCCGATGAATTGTCGAAACCGCCGTATCCGCTCCTCGACGGGCATGGACCATGACACCCCCTCCGGCATGGGATACCCGAAAATGAACATGCCATGCACCAGAAAGCCGGCCTTGCGATAGAGCCGTGTCATGGCCAGCATCTCGTCCGGACGCACGCGCTTGTTCATGGCCTCCAACTCCTCGGGAATGGGGGACTCGAAGCCGATACAGACGGTGTTGATGCCCGCGCCGCGCATGGCCAGGAGCAGTTCGGTGTCGGCCGCCTTGTCGAGCCGGATCTGGACCGTCAGGTTGAGCCGGACCCGGACGGTTCGTTGGTAATCGCTCAGCATTCCGCAAAAGCGCAGGGTTTCCTTGCGGTGCTGGCCGAACAGGTCGTCCACGAGAAAGAAGTGCCTTGCGTCATGCCGCTCCACCAGCATCGTAATCTGATCCAGCGCGTATTCGGGCGCCGGACAGCGCACCTTCCCCTTGACCGTGCAGAATTCGCAGTTCATGCCGCAGCCGCGCACCCAGCCGACCGGGTAAAGCTTGATCCGGGCATGGCGGACCAGCGAAAAGTCGGGACGCGGCACCCGGTCGAAGTCCGTGACCGACTCGCGCGGCGGCGTCCGGACAATCTGCCCCTCCCTTAGGAAGGCGATGCCGGCAACGGTTCCCGGGTCGGATCGGGACCGGATCGCGCGCAGCAGCTCCCCGATCGTCAATTCCCCTTCTCCGAGGACGAGATAATCGAGGCCGTGCTCCAGCCCCTCCCGGACGTTGTCGGCGAGAAAATGCTGCCCACCCGCGATCGTGACGACACCGCGCTGTTTGAAGAAAGCGGCGATTTCGTAAAGCCGGGGAATCGTGCTGGTCAGGCCGCCGTAGAAGCCCACGACATCGGCGGGGCTTGTTCTCTGCAACGCCTCATAATCCGGCCGCCCCTGCGCATCCCTGGGACCGAACCGCCCGTAGTTGTTTTCATCAATCACCTCGGCATCCCAGTCCTCCAGCTTGTTCGCCACGGTGGCGATGCTGACGGGACCGAGCGCCGTCGTGATCCGCGCAATCCACGAATACACATTGAAGGCCGGATACCCGGGAACGATGATCCGCAATAAAGACCGCCTATTCATGGAAGACATCATACAGAACTGAACGGAAAAAAGAAAGGGGGCAAAGCCGCGCAGATTAAATCGATACCGCAACCGGCGTCGTCTCGGGGAAACGCATGAATAAAATCAGGAATATCCTGATATACAGCTTCCGCCGGCGCGGCTAGATTTTCCCGGATAAGATGCCATGCGTTCGACAGACGCCATGAAAACGACGGAAGACAAGCTGTATCGGATCGCCGCCACCGAAGTGCTGACGAAGACGTTCGACCCCGGCCTGATGGCGAAAGCCTATAGCGACGCCGACGGCAACCCGGACAAGACCATCGCCGGCTACATCCGCCTCCGGGTAGGTCAACTCCATGAGAAGCCTGACGCGGCGACCGACATGCCCGAGGCCCCGACGCCGGAACCGGACAGCGGACACGTAAGCCGGCCGGAATCCCTCCTCCCCGCCCCGTCCGATGAATCTTCCTGCGGAACCTGCCAATACTACACGGAAAACGGCTGCATCGACCTGCGCCTGCACAAAGGCCATTGCGGAAAACACGACCAACCCACCTTCCGATTCTGGCATTGCTCCGAATATTGCCGGCGGCATTCCGCCTGAGGTCGATCACCCGATCCCGCGCCGTGCAAGACAGGCACACAAAGCGAAGCGGATTCGTCATGTCCGCCGTCTTGTCCGCCATAGCTCCTTGAGCGACGGAGGAAGCCTTGTGCGGAGGTGGAAGCCCCCGCTGTGCTCAACCGGTACAGCAGGACCTATGGGACTGCTGCTCTTTTCTTTTCAAGAATGACATAATCATTTACAGCAGAATCATTATTCACAAGCGTTGTCTCTCTTGTCCTTCGCCGGTGCACCGTCTCCCCGCCTCGCCGTTTCATCGCTTCCGTGCCATGGGCTTCCATTTTCGCGCCTTTCGCGTATTTCGTAGTTAAGTCTTTGCATGTTGAGAAGGTCAGTCTTTCCGCGTCTGCCGCCAGAACTCGTCCCGCAGGGCGAGGATGTTGGCGGGCGGCACGTCGTACTGGACGTTATGGACCTGGGTGAAAACGAGCGAGGCGTTGTCGCCGAATTCATCCAGGCGCCGGCGAACGTCGGCCCGGACGACCGCCGGGTCCGCGGCGTTCAGCGCATGCTGGGTGTCGCACCCGCCGCCCCAGAACGCGATGTCCTTCCCGTAGTTCCGGACGAGGTCGCGGGGATTCATGCCTTCCGCGCTCACCTGCACCGGGTTCAGGGCGTCCACCCCCATTTCGATGAAGGCCGGGATGAACTCGGAGACGGCGCCGCAGGAATGGAGAATCACTTTCTTCCCGCCGCGATGCAGACGATGGACCAGCTCCTTCATGTGCGGGAATATCATGTCCTTGAACACCGCCGGCGAAATGAGCCCGGCTTGCTGGGTGCCCAGGTCGTCCGTCAGGAACACCGCGTCAAAGGCGTCCCCAAACGCGTCCATGAAACGGTCAACCCGCTTCATATAAACCCGGTGCAGCTTTTCCAGGAGCGCCCGCGCGAGCTCGGGATTCACCATGAGGTCCACGAGGAACTGCTCATAGCCGCGCATCAACTGGCCGGCCTGCAGATAATGCATCCGCCACAACGCGACGACCGCCCGCCCGGTTGACCGGTATTGCCGCCGGGCCCGCTCCGCCAGGGCTTCGATCGGCTCGTCATAAAAGGCGGGATAATCCCAGCGCTCGAAGACCGCATCGCACCGGTCCAGCTCGGCCGGCGATTCGATCCCGGCCAGAGGCGTGGCCACGGGGTCGAAATAAAAGGCGCCGGCGGCCCGCCGGGAGGCGACCGTCCCCTTCGCGTTCCGGATCGCCGACGAGCCGTCCGGCAGCTCCTCCAGAGCGCACGCCTCGGGGATCAGCACGTCAACGCCGAAAGGCGACTTCCAGACCCGGCTTTCCCGCGAGCCGAAAAACAAGGGCTCGGCATCCACGGCCAGCGCCGCCTGGACGTCCGGCTCGAACTTGGCGATCAACTGGGTCATGCACCCGCATTCGACCGCCCTGCCGGGAAGCCCCATGAGTTTCCGGAGCCCGGCATACGGAATCACATGAATGCTGGAGCAATCCGTTCCGCCCAGATCGAAGGGGATCGTGTCCACCGACTGACGATTCAACGTCCTCAAAATGCGTTCCCGACCTGTCATGGATAACCTCCTCGGGTGTAACGAATCAGCAGAGAATAGTTTATCTTCCGTTCCTGTTCTGACAAGGGAATTCAGGCCTTCCCCATCAATTCGCATGATAAAGCAAGGTCGCTCTATTTTGCCTTGGACTGGGAGGAGCATTTCCCCTGTACAGCGGGACCTACGGGACCGCTGTTCTTCCATAATGGAATTCCTGCCATTGACGTCGCCCCTCTCGAGCGGTACGCTATCCCCATTCATAGCGCTCCGGAACGTCATTCATTGGAGGGCCACGCTCCGTCGTGGCCGTCTTTTCCGGAGGTTTTGCAAGTGGCTCATGTGAACCTGAATTTTGCCTATTCGCCCTGTCCCAACGAC
>JACQHI010000120.1 GCA_016199105.1 Lentisphaerota bacterium
GAAGAGCAGCGGTCCCGTAGGTCCCGCTGTACTGGGGAAATGCTCCAGAAAGTACAGCGGGGTCTGCGAACCCGCTGCTTCTCATACCGCTCAAGCGCCATTATGCGAATTGCTGGAGGTCGTCTGACTGATGTTGACGTAACGCCACCGGCGTGGCAACATATCCCGCTTAAAGACCGCTCACAACCACAGCAAGGAGAACAAAGCATGAGCCCGTTCCGTTCTTCAGCCCCGCCACCCCTGCCCGCCACCGGCCTGCGCCCCGGACTTTGGGGGCCCAGCACGGGTCTGCCCATCCTGATCTTGGCGCTGTTCGTTTTTCTGCCCATCTGGTTCTGGTTTTTCTGCCGGATCGAGCCGGGCACCGACCGGATCGCCGTGTTGATCCGAAAAACGGGGAAGGATATTCCCTCCGGTCAGATCCTGGCCCTGGAGCCCGGACAGAAAGGCATTCAACTCGACGTTCTTTCCGAAGGCCGGTATTTCAAAAACCCTTACACCTGGAGCTGGCTGATCGCCAACATCACCGATATTCCCGCAGGCAAGGTGGGCGTGAAGACACGCCTCTACGGCAAGGAACTGCCGGCGGGTAAGATCATCGCGGACGACGCCGCGTCCAAGGGTATCGTGCACGAAGTGCTCTCTCCGGGCAAATACCGGATCAATCCCTATGCGTATCGGGTGGATCAGCACGATGCCATCACCATACGGCCCGGATCGCTGGGGGTCGTAACGTCGCTGATCGGGGCCGATCCGCTCAACAACGAAATGTCCCCGGAAAAGCGGAACACCTTCCTGGTCGAGAAGGACATGAAAGGCGTGCTCCCGACCGTGCTCGATCCCGGCACTTATTATCTGAATCCCTATATGGTCAATGTGGTGGAGGTGGACATCCAGAGCCAGCGCTTCGAAATGGCCGGCGATGATGCCATCACCTTTCTCACGCTGGACGGTTTCACCGTCATGGTGGAGGGCACCCTCGAATTCGCCATCTCCCGCGACAAGGTGGCGCTGCTGACCCATCAGGTCGGCGACATGGAAGACATTATCAAGAAGATCATTCTCCCGAACGCCCGCGGGTTCAGCCGCCTGGAGGGCAGCAAGAAGCCCGCGCTCAACTACATCGTCGGCGAGACCCGCCAGGAATTCCAAAACAGCCTGGAAGCCCACCTCGAGAGCCAGTGCAAGAAATGGGGCGTTGATATCCGTTCCGTCTTGATCCGGAACATCACGCCGCCGGACGACATCGCCAGCATCATCCGCGACCGCGAGGTGGCCGTCCAGACGGCCAAAATGTACGAGCAACAGCTTGAACAGGCCAAGTCCAAGGCAGAGCTGACAAAACAGGAAATGTTGGCGGTCCAGAACAAGGAAAAGGTGGACGCGGAAACTTTGAAGATCAAGGCGGTCATCGAGGCCAAACAGAACCAGGAAGTGGTCATTATCTCCGCCAACAAAGAACTGGAAGTCGCCCGCCTGGAAAACGACGCCGCCACGTTCACCACCAACGCCATCCTCCTGAAGGCGGATGCCGAGCGGGACGTCATCAACCTGAAAAACAAGGCCGAGTCGGATGTCTTTGCCGGCCAATCCAAGGCTTTCAGCGGCGGCATGAATTACGCCCGCTATGTCTTTTACCAACGGCTCGGCCCGCGAATCCGGTCGGTCTTGAGCGGAGACCAGCCCGACAGCTTGGGCGCCATCTTCACTCCCTTCGTTCCCAGCCGGAAGGAGGTCAAATAATGAAAACCCTATCCTCCATGATTGTTTCCCTGGTCATCGGCATTGCTCTTCTCTGGTTGGTGTGGCAATGGGGATTCTGCCGGTTTTACATTGCTCCCAACGAAATGGCCGTCATTACCGCGAAGATGGGCGCTCCCCTGCCGCCCGGACAGATCCTGGCCAAGCAGGGTCAGAAAGGCATCCGGGAGGACGTGCTGGGCGAAGGCCGCCATTTCCTGAATCCGATTCTGTATGATCGGGACATATTTCCGGTCAAAATCATTCCCCCCGGCAAGATCGGCGTAGTCAAAGCCAAAGGCGGCCAGGACCTTCCCGAAGGCGAGTTTCTCGCGAACATGGGCCAGAAGGGCATCTGGCGGACCGTCTTGGGGCCGGGCAAATACCGGCTGAATCCCAAGGGATATGAAATCGATATTGCCGATGCCATCGTGATTCCCATCGGCTATATCGGCGTGGTGACGTCCCTGTCCGGCGACCAGCCGGCCGCGGGCGAATTCGCGGAACCCAAGCAGAAAGGGGTGCGCAAGGATATCCTTCAACCCGGCCTCTATTATGCCAATCCGAAGGAATTCAAGGTGGATGTCGTGGAAGTCGGCATCAACCAGGTCTCCCTGCTCGGCACCAAGGGTAGCGAAGTGCGGACCAAAAAACAGATCGCCACGGAAAGCGGCGCCATGGACGAGCTCCAACAGAATGCGTTAAGGATCCAGGCCCAGAAACGGGCGGAATACCTTTCCCGATCCGTCTCACAGGTTCCGGCGCAGGCGGCCGAGGCCGCCCTGTCGGCCGGAGAGAAACAGACGGTGGCGGCAAAACCCATGCCGGCGGCAAAATCCAAGGATAAATCCACCAAGGCCCCGCCCACACCGCCCCCGCACGGCGAGGAAACGATGGCCGCTTTCACGCTATCGCAGTTCGTGGAATTTCCCTCGCGCGACGGGTTTAAAATCAGCCTCGACATGACGGTGGAATTCGAGCTGTTGCCCGGGAACGTCGCCTGGATCTTCCGCAACTACGGCGACCTGCCGGCGGTGATCGACAAGATCATCCTGCCCCAGATCCTCTCCGTCTCGCGCCTGAAGGGCTCGGCCTACCGCGCCCAGGATTTCATCATGGGCGAAGGCCGCGAGAAATTCCAGAACGACCTCACGGAAACCCTGGCCGCGACACTCAAGGAAAAGAAACTCATCATCCACAATGCGCTGATCCGCCACGTGGAGGTGCCGCACCAGATTCTCGATCCCATCCAGCAGGCCAGCATCGCCAAGGAACAGGATCAGACCAACAAGGAAAAACAAAAGACGGCGATGAAACAGGGGGAACTGAACACCCAGTTGGGTCTGATCGAACAGAAGAAACAGGAAGTCTCCCAGCTCACCGAGAAAATCAAGATGACCATCCGGGCCGACCAGGAAAAGGAAGTCGCGGAAACCCAGGCGACCGCGGCCAAGAGCGTCGCCGATATCTCGCGCCAGACCGCCGCGTTGCGCGCGGACAAGATCCGCAAGCTCGGCAAAGCCGAGGCGGATGTCATCGAATGGGTGGAAGGCGCCAAGGCCAGCGGCCACCAGATGAAGATCGAGGCCTTCGGCGACCCGATGGCATACAATCTATGGGAATTCGCCAACACCCTGAACACGAACCTGGCCGTCAACATTCTCCATACCGGCCCCGGCACGCTCTGGACGGACCTGGACAAGGCGCGATTGGGCGACCTCGGCGGTTCCGTCAATCTCCAGAAGACGGGAGAGCCGAAGCCGTAGAGAAAAGTCTTTCCGCGTGACTACTCAGCAAGTGTTCGGTGTTCAGTGTTCGGGAGGACATGACCGACCCGCCTGCAGCACTGCGTGACGCGGTGGGCGTTGCCCACTTTGGATATTCATGAACCGCCGTCCGAAAATCACGAGCCGCTGGCTGGTCGAACGGGAGCGCTTCCACATCGCGGAGAGCCGCCCTCCCGAGCCCGAAAAGCAAACCGCCATCGGGGCCGTCATCTCCGATGTCGTTCATGCCCTGGATCGGACGCAGTCGGACTGGCAGACGGCGCTGCGAAAGGAATGGGGCGCCCTGGCCGGGCCCGTCGTCGCCCGCCATACGCGGCCGGGCCCCATGGCCCGCCAGTCGCTGATCGTCCTGGTGGACAACGCCTCGTGGTTGAACGAAATTTCACGACAATGGCGAAATCCGTTGTTGACGCTCCTGCAGGAGCGGTTCGGGAAGGAGAAAATCCGCGATCTTATTTTCCGGATCAATGCCGGCTGATTCGAACCGTTCAGACGAATTTCGCCTCATCCACCGTCACATCGCTCGCCTGGCGCACATCGGGAACCACCCGGACCAGCGGAATGGAAATCAATAGAAACAGTCCCGCGAGCACAAACATGACCTGATAAATGTCGAAGCCCAGCCCTCCCGGCGCAAACGACGTCTGGGCCAGCCTCGAATCCAGAATCCAGCCCGCCGCCAGCGGCGACAAGGCCGCCGCCGCCGAAAACACGCCCATGGCCAGGCACATGAAAAAGGCCTTTCCCTGAACCGGCGCCATCTGGAATATCTGCGCGGTATTGGCCAGTTTTCCCGCCGACAGGGCCGCTCCCGACAGGATCAGCACGCCGGTCATCAAGGGTCTCGCCATGTTCATGGACAGCCCTCCGGCCGCCGCCGCCAAAAGCGCCAGCACGCTCATCACGATATGAACCCCCGCCAGGACCTTGCGGGCGCCCAACCGGTCGATCCAACCGCCCGCCGCCAGGAGAGCCGCCACACCGCCCAATGTGGACGCGGCGAAAATGATGGTGTTGTCGCGCGCGGAGAAACCCAAGTGTTTCATGTACAACACCAGCGGCTGCCCCAGGAACCCGACCAGGAAAATCAGGAACATGTAATACCCGCAGAATTTAAGCAGGGGCTTGCCGGTGACAATGCGGCGGACATCCGCCCAGTCGCACATCGCTTCCCGAGCCTTTCCCGCCGTTTCCGGGATTCGCGAGACGAAGGGTTCCCGGGCAAACTGCAGGAGCGTCAGGAGTCCCAGCACGACCTGGAATTTCCACACGGGCGGATTCTGTCCCAGGAACAGACCGCACAGGATGCTCACGCCGAACAGGGCCAGACTCCACAACGCCCGCATCCTCCCGAAAAAACGCCCCCGTTGGTCGTCCGGAATCACATCGTGCAGGAGCGGAAACCAGAACGCGCTTCCGGCGTTCAACAACGTCAACATGAGGATCATGGAGCCCAATACCGCCCAGACCACGGCCGGCCCGGCCACAAGCCAGGGCGCCGCGATCCCCGCCAACATGGGGAACGAGGAGAGAAACCAGCACCCCACCAATGTTGTTTTCCACCGGACGGGACGGACGAACAGCGACAGCGGAATCTGGAGGAGAATGAGCAGGGAATTCATCACGGACGGCAGCATGGCCTGAAGGTCCGAGCCGCCCAGTTGTTTGATGAACAGGGGACCGACGGCCGAAAAGGCGATCATCATCTGCAGATGAACGCCGATGGCCTGCGAGCAATAGACCATGCGCATGCCCTGGCGGCGCTGGGCATCCGTCAGGCTACAGGCGGCGTTCATGGCTGACCACCATGGCATAGGCGTTATGATTGTGGATGCTTTCGAGATTCTCGCTTTCCACCTGGTACCACCCGATGCGCCGATCCTTCTTCAGGCGGAGCGCCACCGCCCGGACCACGTCCTCGGCGAAAAGAGGACGGTTGAACGCCTGCTCGGTCACGGATTTTTCATCCTCCCGTTTGAGCAGGGAATAGAGGCCGGCACTGGCTTCCGCCTCCGCCATCTCGATCAATTCCTCGATCCAGACCAGCGTGTGCGTGCGCACGTGCAAGGTGATCCATGACCGCTGGTTGTGGGCGCCGCCCTCGCTGATGGCCTTCGAACACGGACACAACGTGGTCACCGGAACGGACACCCGCACGATCAGGTCTATGGGGCGCTTCCGCTTGTTTCGATCGAAAGAGGCCAGGAAGGCGCACTGGTAATTCATCAGCGATTTGGCGCCCGACACCGGCGCCGCTTTCTCGATGAAATACGGAAAATAGACTTCCAGATGGGCCATGGTGGACTCGAAGCGGGCGACCATCGCCCGCAGAATGTGCTTCAAATTGCGCAGGGAAATCCGGCCCCGATGCCGGTTCAGGATTTCCACGAACCGCGACATGTGCGTGCCCTTGAAATTGTGGGGTAAATCGACATACAGATTGACCGTGGCCACGGTGTGCTGGACCTTGTTTTCGCGGTCCATCACTGCCACCGGGTATTGGAGGTTTTTGATGCCCGCCTTCCAGATGGGAATCCGCCGCCGATCAGGCTGGTTTTGCACGTCCTTCATGGGGTCCCGAACATAGCATGCCGGCCGGCGGGTGCAAGCGGATTTCCGGCCCTGGGTTTGTCGGACGTCAGGAGTTGCCCCGTTTTGGGGTCTTCCCGGATGGCTTCAGTATTTTCAAACCGCACAATTCGGCCAGGGGCTTGAAGTCGCGATCCTTGTGGAGCAGAGGAATGTCATGCTCAATCGCCACAGCCGCGATCATGCAGTCAATTGCATTGCGGATCGTGATGTGTCAACGAGGATCACGCCAGCCCTCTGCCTCTTCGCCAGGCGCTGAGGTTGCCTTGCCAGGAAATCCGGCCTTTCAATTCCAGGACTTTCTTTTGACTCGCATGCCGGAGAAGCTCCTGCAAAGCGTGATCGATCACACCTCGGCACGTTTTAATTCCGGTTGCCTTCCGGCATTGCTCCACGAGTTTCTCGTCCAGGACAACATTGGTTCTCGTCATCTCCGAATCCTCACCTTTTGATACACATCGTATGGCATAATAATGTGTATGGCAAGATTTTTCACTCTGCCCTTGGCGGCATTACGGCTTGCCCAGCCTGCGCCGCACCTCTTCTCTCAAGATCCTGTTATAGGCCTTCGTCTCCTCCACAAAAGCGGGCGTCAGATTGGCGCTCATCATGATTTCGGCGGGCAGGCCGCTCTCCTCGTCCACGGGCGGCTTGTCCACCGCAACTATCTAGGCGAAGGCGGAAGCCTCCGCCCTCGCCATGCGGACTTCGAGGCCTGTTGACCTTGTGTTTCCTCGATGTTGTCTTCATCATAGAGGGGAACTTCCAACATGCTTGGGATATTGGGCACGAGGATTCCGATAGAGAAGGACTTCTCCTAACGTGAAAATCACCCTGGCGGTGAGCCGCCACAGGACGACATGTCGCGACTCATCCAACGTGGTGAGAGCATAGCACGCGGGTTGTGGGGCGGCAGGGATTGTGGCATTCTGGCATTCGACGCGACTGGAGGGCGACGCTGCGCGGAGCCGTCTTCCATCCGTCTCTCCTGTTCCCGGCTCGCGACCAGCCTTCGCTCGGATGCTGAGCTGAAACAAGAAGAATGGCAGGCTGGTGGCCCGCGCGCTCCGCCGCACGGGAAATCTTGGATAATGCCCGCCCGCGGAGCGGACGGGCCACCTTGTTTCGTGGATTGAAAAATCCGCTCCGGACCGGTGGCCTTACTACGTGGGATTGAAGCAAATTTTGCCCGGCGCCGGCTCATGGCTGGATCGGCGCGGCCCCGTGCGGACCCTGGCATCGGAGCTGCTTGTCTGGAGGGTTCACGGTTCACCGTTACAGGGTTGTCGGAAAACATCCAACCGTGCCGGCCCGAGCGCTTGGCCCGCGCTTCACGGGATCGGCCGGGAAACCGGTGAAACATGCATCCTTCAAGCCGGCGCGGTTGCCTTCGGCGGACAACTCCGATGGCATCGGAGATGCTTACAACACAGTTAACGCGCAGGACAGGATGCAACGGGTTACGGTTCCATCGGGCGAAGAACCCAACGGTGAATCTCTCAACCGTGAACCGCTGAACCCTGCTGCGCACAGCCATGGAGGGCCTGGATTTTGGACGATTCACTCAAGGAAGGCTATTCCCGGTTGCTGACCTTCAGAAACCGGATGCCCGTGACGCAGTGGCCGGACAATCTCCGCGACGCCTTGCGCGGGATCGCCCAGCAGTGGGCCGCCCATCTGGAAGCCCCCTTCTTTCCTCCGATCGTTTATATCGAACCCACCAACGCCTGCAACTGCCGCTGCGTCATGTGTCCGCGCCAGAACATGACCCGCCCGCTCGGTTACATCACCATGGCCCTGTTCAACCGCATCGTCGGCGATATTGCCGAACTCGGCCCCTCGGAAATCCGCCTGTTCAATTTCGGCGAACCGCTCCTTCATCCGCAATTGCCGGACATGGTGCGCCTGTGCCGGACGCACCGCCTGCCGGTCCGCATCCAGACCAACGGTCTGTCCCTGCCGGAAACCAAGATCGAGGATCTCCTGAACGCCGGCCTCGACTATCTCGGCGTCTCCGTGAACGGTTTGACCGATCGCGAATATGCCCTGATCCGCCCGGATTGCCGGCTCGAAGACTTGAAAAACAACCTGCTCCGTCTCCGGCGGCTGGCGGACCGAACCGGCAAGCCCTTCCACATCCACATCAACGCGCACCTCTTGAAAGAGGAGGCTTGCCATCGCCAGGCCGATATCGACCGGTTCGTGTCCTCGTGGCACGGCATCCCCGACAGCCTCTCCATCTCCGGCCTGGAGGTGCAGGATCGCATTTCGATCGTAAAGAACGGCATTCTGATCCCCGCCCGGCTCGCCGAACGGACGCGAAAAGCGGATGCCGACGTCAAATGCGCGGAACCGTTCGACCGGCTTGTGGTCAAATGGGACGGTCGCGTCACCCCCTGCTGCGCCGACTACGATGCCTCCCTCGTTCTGGGCGACCTCAACCGACAACCCCTTCCTGAAATCTGGAACTCGCCGGCGCTCAAAGCCTTTCAAGAGTCGGTCAAAAACCGCCGCTACAGCCAGAGCCCTCTTTGCCGCGCCTGCTGCCGTTTTTACTCGGATTCCTTCACGCAATTGTTCATGAAGAAAAAAACGCAGGCCGCGCCGGCCCCCCTGGCGGCTCAAGGAGTGGAGTCATGAGCCCGCGCATCATTCCCAAGCTGGACATCAAGGGCCCCAACCTCGTGAAAGGCATCCATCTCGAAGGCTTGCGCGTGCTGGGCAAACCGGAGTGCTTCGCGCGACACTACTACGAAACGGGCGCCGACGAACTCATCTACATGGACGCCGTGGCCAGCCTCTACGGACGGAACAGCCTGCTGGAGATCGTGGAACGGACCTCCCGCGAGATTTTCATCCCGCTCACCGTGGGCGGCGGCTTGCGCAGCCTCGACGATATCCGTTCGGCGCTCCGCGCCGGCGCCGACAAAGTCGCCATCAACACGGCCGCCCTTCAGCGCCCCGAGTTGATCCGCGAGGCCAGCCGCCGCTTCGGCTCCTCCACCATCGTCATTTCCATCGAGGCCATGAAACTCTCCGACGGCTCCTATGAAGCCTACGTGAACGCCGGCCGGGACCGCACGGGCGTCGACGCTTTCGAGTGGGCGCTCCGCGCCTGCGAACTGGGCGCCGGCGAGTTGCTGGTCACCTCCATCCGGCAGGAAGGCACCGGCACCGGCTACGATCTCGCCCTCACCCGCCGCATCGCGGAATCCGTGCCGATCCCCGTCATCGCCTGCGGCGGCGCCGGCAAACTCAGCGACATTGCCGCCATCGTGCGGGACGCCCGGGCGGATGCCGTCTGCCTCGCCTCCATGCTTCACTACGGCGCGATCAAGCGCCGCCCGGTCACGGCCGGCAACTTTTCACGGGAGGGCAACATCGAATTTCTCCGGCAAGGCCTGGGTTTTTCGAGAATTCAGGATTGTTCCCTTCCCGAAATCAAACAATACTTGCTGCAATGCGGGATGGATTGCCGGGTGGATACCGAACAGGCCCTATGGAGTCCCGAGCCCGAAACGGAGCTCCAAGCCTTGACGCCTTCCCTGCAGGCCGCGGGCTGAACGACACTACACGGAGGTAATGCCATGGATCGCCCGCCGGTTGTCGCCATCGTGGATTATGGACTGGGGAACCTGTTCAGTGTCGGCCAGGCCTGCGAGCACGCCGGCCTTCAACCGACGCTCGCCTCCGACGCCCCAGCCCTTCTCAAGGCCGATGCCGTGATCCTGCCGGGAGTCGGCGCATTTGGCGACGCCATGGAATCGCTTCACCGGCTCGATCTGACCGGTCCGCTCAAGGACACCGCCGCCGCCGGCCGGCCCCTGATCGGGATCTGCCTGGGCCTGCAGTTGCTGATGTCCGAAAGCCATGAATTCGGCCGACATGCCGGCCTCGGCCTTATTGCCGGATCCGTGGTCCGGTTCGACAAGCCCCAAGGCCCCGACCGGATGCTGAAGGTTCCGGAAGTGGGGTGGAACCGCATTCACCGCCCCCCGATGGCGGCCGGCGCTCCCGGAGCCCGCGCGACGGAGCGCACGGGCCACCAGGCGGAACTTTCTGCAGGTGGGCCGGGCGCTCCGCGCGCGGCCTCTGCTCCGTCGGACGATGCCCAACCCGGCGCTTCCGATCCCTGGGCCGGATCTCTGCTTGAAGGTTTGACGGAGGGCGAGTATATGTATTTTGTGCATTCGTTTTACGCGAAACCCGACGCGCCCGGCGTGGCTCTGAGCGTTTCGACCTATGGCGGGATCGAATTCTGTTCCGCTGTGCGCCAAGGTTCGCTCTGCGCGTTTCAATTTCATCCCGAACGGAGCGGGGCGCAGGGCTTGCGGATCTACAGCAATCTCGCGGCCAGACTCGGAGTCCCGCCGGAGAAACCGCTATAAAAACAAGAGGAAGATGAACTACGAAATACGCGAAACCCGCAAAAACAGCCAAGAAATATTCACAGGCGAATCGTCAAAGTGTTTTCCCTTTCGCGAATTTCGTGTATTTCGCGTATTTCGTAGTTAAAAAATCCGGCGCTTCACAACAAGAATTCACAATTCGGTTGCGGGCGTCAGCCCGCGTTAGATAGGGAGCCAGCGCATGACGGCCCAACAGGAAACGTATTTCGGATTGCCGGAAAAGGTGGCGTTTTGCCGCCGGTGCGTGATGTCCAATCAGCGCCCCTGCTCCACCCCCGAATTCCAGCACACGCGCAACCGCATCACGCCGACCCTGCACATCGGCGAGGACGGCGTGTGCGACGCCTGCCGCTTTGCCGAAAAAAAAGAGGAGATCGACTGGGCTCAACGGGAAAAAGAGCTGGTCCGGCTCCTGGACCGTTTCCGCCGCGAGGACGGCGCTTACGACTGCGTGGCGCCCGGCAGCGGCGGCAAGGACAGCGGCATGGCGTCGCACCTGCTCAAATACAAGTACGGCATGCATCCGCTCACCGTGACCTGGCCCCCCCTGCTCTACACCGACTACGGCTGGCAGAACTTTCATAATTGGCTTCGCCTGGGCGGGTTTGACAACGTCAGTTTCCGACCCAATCCCACAGTGCAGAAGATGCTCACCAGGCTGAGCATAGAGA
>JACQHI010000121.1 GCA_016199105.1 Lentisphaerota bacterium
ATAAGGAGGTCCCATTCGGAGATGGGACCTACGACAGGCCTTAACCTGCGCCTACAGCAGCTCCTCCGCCGGTTCGCCCTCGGCGCCGTCTTCATCGCCGGCTTCGAGTTTCGCCAGCAGGGCGTTCAGCTTGGCCGCGTAATAGTCCGCGTTTTCATCGCGGGCGTCGGCCTTCCATTCCGACACCAGCCGGGCGGCCGTGTGCGCCGGGACGTTTTTCTTCGTGCCGGTGATGTAATACGAAATCTGGTCGCCGGCCTGATAGGGGCGGCCGGACGCCAGCGCCAGCTCATAGGCGGCATTCTTGCCTCGGCTTTTCTTCTCGATCTTCTCCCGATAGGTGGCCGGCGCATCGGACAGCGTCTCCGTCTTGGCCAGCCGGGCGATGGGCATCCGCCCCTGGCGGATATCCGCCTCGACCGCGGCGCGCAGCGCCCCGATTTCGGCCTCCCGGCCCTCCAGTTTCAACCGCAGATAATCCCGGAGAAAACCCCTCAAATAGGGCTCCAGCCCCCGGGATTTGAGCGCAGCGCCCTTGATGACAATCTCGCCATCCCGGCTTAGGAGCGCATAATTTTTCATCTTGTAGCTGAACATGGCGGCATATTCGTCGTCGAACTCGACCTCGATGCCGTCCGGAAGGACGCTCTCGAATTTCTTGCGGAAGGCCTCCGTCTGGCGGGCGGATTCGCCGGGCGGCGGCGTGTAGTAGATGCCGTCCGTATCGATTTCGATGGGTTGGGCGCCGTTTTTTTTCAGCCACTCGAGCATCGCCGCCAGCAATTCGCGGCCGTCGGCCGCGACGCGGCCGGCCGTGGAAAAATCGCTGAAATGGCCCTGGGCAAAACCCAGGTAGCCGTAGAAGGAATTGATGAGGATTTTGAAGGTCGTCTGGAGCGCTTCCCAGTGCGCGCGTTCCTCCGGCGCGCGGGCGGCCTGCATCCGGGCCTTGGCGTCCAGTCGATACCGGCGCAATACGTCGAGCATCTGAAGGAAAACGCCGAGTTCGTCGCTCCGCGGCGTCAACCGGCGCGTCAGCATCAGCGTGGGATACAAGGAGCGCACGTCGCAGTGATGCACGCCCTTGACGACGCCTTTGACGAAAATATCCGTGGCGCCGCCGGCAAACGGCCGGGGCGCGTCGGGAGACGGAATGGCCTGCCCTCTTCGCAGATATTCCCGGACCATGAGGAGATCGATTTTGGAGCCGTTGCCCTTTACGCCGACATCCTGATAGGTCAGCGGCAGCATCTGCGCCTGCTCAAAATAGCTGCGGGAAAGCAGCGCGCTCAGTTCACGGGTTTCCCGGATATCGTCCGCGGCATACCGGATGACCTTGTCCGGGTTGCGAGCGTATTCCCGGGCGATATCGGACCCCTCGAGATAGACCCGCCCTGGGCGGGCCAGCCGGAAGTGGATCGCCACGGATTTCAAGCCCAGGCTGTCCAGGGACCGGTGCGACACATCGTAGGCCTGGGCCAGGAAAAGGGTGTCTATGACGTGCCGGCCGTAAATTTCGGCCTTGGGATAGCCGATCGTCCGTTCGCCCGCCGACCACCGGCTGGGATGGCTTTGCATCGGCCGGTTGTCCCGCCCCAAGCCCAGCACAACTCCATGGCGCCGCGCCCGGGTTTCGATATAGGCCAGATCGAATTTGAAAATATTGTGCCCTTCAATGACGTCCGGATCCCGTTCCTGGACACAGCGGACAAATCGTTCGAGCAACGCCTTTTCCCCGCCCTCCCGGTCGGACAGCACTTCCGTCCAGCCGGTGCTGTCGCCCAGGGCGACGACAATGATCCGGTCTTGCTCCCGTTCGGCATTGGAAAACTCAAAGCCCGGAGCGCAGGTGGTTTCGATATCCACCTGCATCCGCCGCAAGTCCTCGAAGGCCAGCCCCTTGAACAGCGTGCGTCCCGTCCGCAGCAGATACTGCTGAACGGGATCGTTGACGAGGAAAACCGGCGAATCCGGCGCGCTGACAAGTTGCCGGTGTTTTTTCGACAGCCAGGCCTTGGCCTTCAGCCAGACACGCCAGGAGGGGAAAACGCCGATATGAGCATATCGCCCCGCCCCCGCCAGCCGCGTCCAGGCCGCCGTTTCGGGACAGCCGTGTAAAATCGCCGCGTTCTCCGCCAACAGGAAGGGTTCAAAGGGCTCCTGGCGCCGCTCGACCGCCGAGCTCCCCCGGAAAAAGAGGTTGACGAGCCGGCCGTCCCCTCCGGGCTCCGCGAGTTCCACGGCCACAAGCCGTTCCCCGGGATGCCGGCCGAACACGGCGGGTTCGGCAAGTTCACCGCAGGCGGGTTCGGTCGATTCGACAGGCTCACGACAGGCAAGCTCCCCGCGGGCGGGACTATCGTTTTTAACTTCTTTCATCCTGCACCTTACAGGCCGACGCCCACCCGGCCCTTCGGGAACTGCGTGAACCAGAACTGCAGGAAGACCTCGAAATCCTCGTCCTGCCATTCCACGCCCACCAGGGAGGTGAGGCAGTCCACGGACCGCTCGACGGAAAAACCATACTCGTACGTTCCATCGTCGCCCTCGAATTCATTACGCCCGAACACCCGGAATCTCGTTCGAACGGTGGGCGCCACGGAAATCGAGCCTTCCAACTGATTGCTGTCTTCATTCGCATACCGATGTTCAAGCGCATATTCCACACGGGGCTGGGTCACCGCGGCCCGGGTATTGAATTCATCGAGGAGAGCGTCATAGGGATCGTACTGGCCGTCGATCCTGAGGCTCAACCATGCCAGAGGATCGGATCGTATGATAAAGGTCGGGTTGCCGAAATCCCGGCCGTCTTCCTGCTCGACAATATAATACTTCACCCAGAGATCGGCATTGACGATATCCGTGACGAGTTTCGCGCGTTTGGTCTGCAGCTTGTTGCGGAAGCCCAACTTGAGGCTGTGTTCCTGATCGCGCGCGTCAATATCGTCGAACTGGAACACATCGGCCGGCCTGAGGTTGGGCTCGGGAATATAGGTGTAATCCACATACGGTTCCGCGATGTGCCGAAGATCGTTGATGACGTCGCCGGGATAGGTTTCCCAGACCTTGAAAGACTTGAAAGACGTCTCGAGTCCCAGTTCGACCATCGAGCGGTAATCGGCGTCCAACTCGCGGAACCTGTCGAGCACATTCGTGGTCACGGCCGTGACCACGCCGTTGGAATCGGTTTCGCTGACGATATTGGTGACGGAATAGTCGCTTTTCGTCCTGGAATAATAGGTGCCCCGGTAGGCGGCGCGGGGAATCACGCTCAGGAACCCGAAATGCTTGGTGGGATAAAAGACGATGTTTTCCGTGTCGAAACGGAAGGCGGAATAATCGGTCTCGTTGGTTTCGGCGGTTTCCCAGTTTTTCGCCAGGAATCCCGCCGCGTGCCGGCCCTCATAAAAGAAAGGCGAGGCGCCGATCTGCTGCCGGGACAAATCCAGCGTCAGCTCGGGAAACCGATCCACCGCGGTGAAGAAATCGTTCAGGCGTTTCTGAAACTGGAGGCTCAGCGCGTAATCCCGGCCCCGGTGCCCCAGGATCAGGTAATTTTCCGGCTCCGGCTGAGCCTTGTATTCGTCGCGGAAAAACTGATGGATGATTTCCGGATCGCTCAGGATATTCGCCTGGCTCAGCAGGTAGTTGTTGTCGTCGAGGGTTTGGTTGTGATAGAAACGCGCGCGTCCCCGGTCGGCGTCAATATCGTAGGTCTGCGTTCTGCCCTCATCCGGCCAGCGATCGTTCATGAAATAGGTGACGATATCGCCGAACCACTCGTCCTCGGTCTCGGCTTTCGCGCTGGTGCCGCTGAAGCCCTTGCCGAAATACCATTCCTCGCGCGATTGATCCGCGAACATTTCGGAGGACGGCCCCTTGGAGTTTCCGCTCGACGACCACAGCAGGTCCTGTCCACCGCCCAAGCCCCGGCGCATGCGGTAATCCACGTGCGTGGCCGCTTCGAGATGAGGGCTCAACCGGTAATTCAAGGCCATCAAGAGAAAGCCGGACATCCGCCGGTTATACCCGGGCACCACCGACAGAAAATTGGGATCGCCGATGTTCTGCGACCAGTACGGCATATACATGACCGGCGCGTTGTTGACGAAAAGAACCACGTTCCAGGCCCGGATGTGGTGACCGGGGACAATGACCACCTTTCGGGCCCGCATATACGCCCGCGCCGGCTCGTCTTCGCAGGTGGTGAGCCGGGCATTGCGCAGGACATGGGTCTCCTTGTCGAGCTGGTGCGAGCTTTTCGCCTTCACATAAAACGGATCCATGAAGGCGGCGCAATCCCAGAAATCCCCCTTGTGCGTCTTGAAATTATAATGCGCCTTCCGCCCCGTCCACAGCTCGCTGCCGCGCTCGAATGTGACGTTGCCCTCGGCGATGACGTCCAGGATTTTATCGTTCACAATGGCCGTATCCGCGCGGATGGATTCCAGCCCGCGCCGGACCGTGACGTTCCCGGAGAGAATCGCGAGATTCTTGTCGCGCTCCAACTCCAGATTGTCCGCCTTGACATCGAGAGGTTGTTCCGAGGTGTGGGTGACGGCCTCGTCGAGCCGGTTGGTCGGCACCTGCTGGGCGAAGGCGGGGTGAAAACACCCGGCGCCCAACACCGCGCCCAACCCCAGAGAAAGGCATTTCCTCATGCGGAATGTCATAGCATGTTTGCCCCGCGGCCGCCAAGCGGATTTTTAGCGCAATCATTTCGATTCGGAAGCATACAGCACTTCCTCCGTCTCCCCCTGCAGGATCGCGAACTGTTCCATGTGCATGGCCGGATCGGCCCGGAAGGCCAGCGTCCCGTTGTGCTTGGATTCCAATTTGATCAGCAATTCCTCGTCTTCTTCGCGCAGCCGGTTGAGAATCTGGGGATTGAGGATGATGCGCAGCGGGACGGCCACCCTGGTGTTTTTATACCGCAGCATGACCTCCGAGATCCGCCTCTGGATTTCCACGCTCATGCTGAAAGGCGACTTCACGCGGCCGCGCCCATGGCAATAGGGGCAGTCCACGAACATGGAGGCCTCGATGCTTTCATCCATGCGCTGACGCGTCATCTCCAGAAGCCCCAGAGAGGAAATCGGCAACACGTTGGTGCGGGCCTTGTCGTTCCGGAGCGCGTCCTTGAACGCCTGATAGACGATGTTGCGGTGCTTCCGCTGGCGCATATCGATCAGATCGAGGACCACCAGGCCGCCGATGTTGCGGAAGCGCAGATGCCTCGCCACTTCCTCGACCGCCTCGAGGTTCACCTGGAGAATGGTGTCGTCCTGGTTGCTTGCCCCCTTGTGCTGTCCGGTGTTCACGTCCACGGCGATCAGGGCCTCCGTCTCGTCGAACACGATGCAGCCGCCCGATTTCAGCATCACCTTCCGGCGAAACGCGTCCTCCAGTTGGCGTTCCGCGTCGTAATGCTGGAAGATGGGCACCGGGCCGTCATAGAGCCGGATGCGCGCCCTCAGCCGTTTCGAAATCCGGGAGGACAACTCCTTGATCCGCTCAAATTCCTCCGGCGAGTCGATGACGATGCAGTCGAAATCCTCCGTCACCGAATCGCGGATGACGCGTTCGATCAGATCCGGCTCCTGGTACAGGCAGCAGGGCGCCTTTTTCTCCCGGATCCCCTGCTGGACATCCGCCCAGGTCGCCAGCAGGGACCGGATATCCCGGACAAACTGGATGCTCCGGGCATTGATACCGGCCGTCCGGACGATCAATCCGCAGCCGTCGGGCACCGGTATGTTGGCGAAAATTTCCTTCAGGCGCTTGCGCTCTTTTTCATCCTCGATTTTCCGGGAAATTCCCCGCAGGCTGCTGCCCGGCATCAACACGAAAAACCGGCTGGGAATGCTCAGGCTGGCGGTGACCCGCGGCCCCTTCGTTCCGATGGCCGCCTTGGTCACCTGCACCACGATCTCCGAACCCACGGGATAATGCTTTTCAATCACATTTCGAGACACCTGCCGGCGCTTCGACACAATGAGCCGGCCGCCCTGCGGTTCGCCGTCCGCCGCCTCGATCCGCGACACATCCTCGGGAAACATATCCCAGTAATGAATGAAGGCGTTCTTCTTCTGCCCGATATCCACGAACGCCGCCTGCAGGCCGTCTTCCAGGTTCTGGACCCGCCCCTTGAAGATGCTGCCCACGATGCGCTCCTCCAGGGGATGCTCGATCTTGAAGTCCTCGAGCCGGCCGTTCTCCAGAATCGCCACCCGGGTCTCCAGGCTTTCCACACTGATGACGATTTCCTTCTGTCCCCGGTTTTTCCTTCTCCCCAATCCCAGAATTCCCTTGAACCGTTCAAAGTACGTTGTCATGGCATTTCATCTCCATATATTCCGCGGCTATATACGCTTTGCACCATGCCCAGCCCCGAGAGCGTTCCGATCATGAACGAGCCTCCATAGCTTACCAAGGGAAGCGGTATGCCCGTGATCGGCATGAGCCCGATGGTCATGGCAATGTTAATAAACACATGGCAGAACAGCAGGGTCATAATCCCCACCGCCAGCAATCTGCCCATCTTGTCCCGGGCCAGCCTGGCGGCCCGCAATCCTGAGACCAGGATCACGGCGGTCAGCGCCAGTATCCACGCCGAGCCCACAAATCCCCGTTCTTCGGCAATCACCGAAAAGATGAAGTCCGTCGTCGAAACCGTCCGGGGCAGAAACCCCAGGATATTCTGTGTCCCCTTCAAGTATCCCTTCCCCCAGAACCGGCCGGACCCCACCGCGATCTGGGACTGCGCCTTGTTCCATCCCGCCCCCAGCGGATCCGTTTTGCTGTCGAGAAAGACCGTCAGGCGGTCGCGCTGGTACGCGGTCAAGCCCACAAGCCGCGCCGCCTTTTCCTTCCGGGTTTCCTCCCAGCCCAATTTCTCCGGCACCCAAACAATCCCCAGAATCACGATGACCAGCAAAGCGCCCGTGCCCACCAAGGTCGCCAGGGTGCGGACGGGAATCCCCGCCACAAACATGCCGGCCAACAGCAACGGCACGAAAACCATGGCGGTCCCGAGATCCGGTTCCTTGACGATCAACACCATGGGCAGTCCCACAACGAGCAGACAGACCGCCGTGGCCCGGAGTCTCCACAGATTCCGCCCCGGCATGCCCAGATATCGGGCCAGGACCAGCGCGGTCGCCAGTTTCATCCATTCCGACGGCTGAAACTGAAGCGGCGTCCCCCACAGGCCCAACCAGCGCCGGGCGCCAAAATTCTGTATGCCGATTCCCGGCGCCAGCACCAACGCCAGCAAGAGCAGACCGGCGCCATACACCCACCAGGCCATGGTCAACCAGCGCCGATAATCGAGCCTGGCAAAGACAAAAAAACACGCCATTCCCAACAGTCCCCAGACGATTTGTTTGCCGCACTTCATCCACGTGCTCGGATCCCCCTCGCGATACGCGGCGCTGTAAATGAACAACACTCCGGTGGCCATCAAGGCCAGCATGGCCAGAATCATGACCCAGTCATGCCGCCGCATGAAGCGTGCCGCCTCCATCAGCCGCCATCCTGCAAGTCCGGGAGCGCAAAAATGCCGCTCATCAATTTCTGGAGCCGCGGGCCCACGGAAATCCCGCCGGACACGGCCTCATCCATCATCATCACCGCCACCACACGCGGCTCGTAAAAAGGCGCAAAAACCACCATCCAGCCGTGCTGGCGATGTTCCCCCTTCAATCCGTATTCCGCCGTCCCCGTTTTCCCGGCCATCAGGACGCCGGGAACGAGCGCCCGCGCGCCGGTGCCCGACGGCGAATGAATCACCGCCCGCATCCCCTCGCGCACCCGATCCAAGGCGCTGGAATCCAGGTTCAAGCGATTTGCCGGCTCCGGCGGAACCTCGCGAAAGGCCGCTTCGCCGGGTTCCCGCACCCCCAGCACCAGACGCGGACGAACCGCCAGGCCGCCATTCGCAATGACGGCCGTCGCCACGGCCATTTGCAAAGGAGTCACCAGAAGCGCCCCCTGCCCGATGGAGAGATTGCAGGTATCCCCATCCCACCAACCTTCCCTGTATTTCTTCTGCTTCCAAGCCGGATCGGGAAGCAGGCCGGCCGATTCATGATCCAGTTCGATGCCTGTTTTTCGCCCCACCCCGGCGCCGGACGCCCATGCGACAATATTCTCAACCCCGCACTGCAACCCCAGTTGACAGAAAAAGACATTGCACGACACCTCCAGGGCGCGAACCAAATCCACCCGCCCGTGCGCCACACTTTGATGACACCGGAACTGATGTCCCCCGAGGTTGAAATACCCCGGGCACAGAAACGCGACATGCGAATCCGCCTTTCCGCTCTGCAAGGCGGCCAATGCCACGAACGGCTTGAAGGTGCTTCCCGGAGCGTAGGCGCCATCCACCGCCCGATTCAAGAGGGGGAGCCGCGGGTCCTGCCGCAGCGCATTCCAGAGCCCGGCCGGAATGGCCGGAGAAAAGGCATTGGGATCGAAAGCCGGCGAACTGCACAACGCCAGCACATCGCCATTGCGGGGATCCATGACAACCACCGCCCCCGCGGTGTCCGCGATGAGGGTTTCCGCGAGCCGTTGGATGCGCACATCCACGGCCAACCGGAGATCGCCGCCCCGCCGGGCTTCGCGAACACTGAGATCGTCAAAGCGGTATCCCGAAACATCCACGCGAACCAGGCGTCCGCCCGCCTTGCCGGCCAACCGATCGTTGTATTTTTTTTCCAGCCCTCCCCGTCCTTCCATGTCCGGAAGATAGTAATTGTAACGAGCTTCTTCGTCCTCTTCCGTATCGGGCGCGTCCGCGCGTCCGATAGTGCCCAGCAGGTGGGCCGCCAACGCCCCCTGCGGATACGCGCGCCTGGCTTCCACCAGGATGTCCACGCCGGGGAGCGGCTCGGAAGATTCCGCCAGCCGCGCCATCGCGGGCTCGCCGACGTTCCGCCACGCCACCAGCGGAAGCGGCTTTCGCTTGACCAGGTGCGTTTCGATCTGGCTCCGGGCAAGCTGAGGCTCCAGGCCGGTCAAAGCGGCCATGCGCGCGATCAACTCGCAGGCCCGATCCACCACTTTCCCGCGCGGCCCGGCCTGCCGGAGTTCTTCCAGATAAATGGCGATCCCATAACACGGCTGATTTTCGGCCAGCCGCTCCCCGTTCCGGTCCATGATCGTGCCCCGCTGGGCCGGCACACGGATGCGGCGCACACTCTGCTGTTCATGCGAACTCTGATATTGCCAGCCCCGCCCGATCTGCATCCGCCACAGGACAAAAAGCAGAAAACCCAGGGCCAGCATCATGCAGACGGCCACGCCGCTCACGCGCTGGAGTTCCTGTTCGACCGATATCGTCCTCATAATCCGCTTTCCTCCTCCCCGGTCCGGTTGCCCGCCAAACGGTCCAACCGTTCCACGAAAGGCAGCAGCACCGGCAATGCCAGCATGCCCAGCACGCCCGTGCCCAGAACTTTCAGACTCACCCGGGCGCCGGAAAGACCCGCCACGCTGTCGCTGAACGAACACAACACTCCATAGAGAATCAGCGTGATGCCGGCATTGACGACCGCGCCCAGGATCATTCGCGTCGGCCATCGGCCCCCGAAGAGGATGCCGCGAAACCGCCAGACTCCGCTGCCCATGATCCCATAGGCCAGCGACGACGCCCCCAGCGGCAGGCCGACCATGCCGTCCAACACAAGGCCTCCGACGATCGCCACGGCCAGCATCAGCCCCCACGATCGCCCCAGCGCGTAATACACGACCAGTCCGGACACCAGCGGAAGCTTGGCGTAGGCCAGCCATTTCCACGCCGGCAAAACGGTTTCCAGAAACACGGTGATGCAAAGCGCAAACGCGATCACCACGACATTCATGGACGTTGCCCTCCCGGAGCGGGGGCCTGTCCGTCGGTTGACGGCTCCGTCTCCGCCTTGGCACGGTCCGTGACGACAAAGACAAAACGCAAGGTCCGGAGATCCGCGGCCGGTTCGAGCGTCGCCGATTGATACAAGCCGGACCGGTCCATTTCAACCGCGCGGATATGGCCGATGGGCAGACCCCGTGGATATACGTCGCCCCACCCGGAGGTCGCCACCTCATCGCCCGGCCGGCACTCCGCGTTTTTATCGATAAAGGTCATCAGGCAAAGCGGCGACCCCACGATCGGGGCGCCCTGCCCCCGCAGAATGCCGAAGCTGCGAGTGCGAGGAAGAGTCGCGGAAATTCTCGACGCCGGATCCGTCAGCAGAAGCACATCGCTCGTATACCGGGACACGTCCACCGTCTTGCCCAGAACGCCATCGCCGACGACGACGGGCATATCCCGCTCGATGCCGTCGCGCGAGCCCTTGTTGATGCGAATAAGCCGCCACCAGCCATTGACATCGCGGCTGATGACTTCAGCCGCCACCCAACGACGCGAAAAGGGCGCCGGCAGATTCAGCGACGCCCGCAACGCCCGATTTTCCTCTTCGAGGGGTTGAAGGCGCAACAAGTCGGCCTTGAGCCGATCGCGCTCCTGCTCCAGGCGAAGCATGTCCTCGCGCCAATCGCCCGCGCCGGAAAACGACAGGGCGACCGCCGCCTGGCTCCTGGCCAGGCCGGTCATGAGCGGGGCAAAGGCGTCTCGCAAGGCGCCGGTGAGCGGCCGGGTTGCCCGGGAAGGCAGATGAATCAGAACGGCGAAAACAATCGCCAGTCCGAAACCGATGAACAACGTTTTTCTCAAATCCAATGCGTCTCCCTGTTCATGGCGCTCCGGAGCGCCATTCACCCGGCCTCCGGGCAGCCATTCGCATTATGACACCGTTCAACACCTGAGTCAGCCAGCCGCCTTCGCTTCGAAGCTACGGCGGGCCAAGGGAATGGCTGACTTACTACCAGTAAGACAGGCATTCTTGCCTGTCATCCCGTAACGTTGGCGGCTATAATGCGAATTGCCGGCCCAAGGCCGGAAAGACGATGAGGGAAACGGATCGGACGCGACGCCTTACAGCGCCGGAATGATGGGTGAAAGCGCCTTAATGGCGATCGGAACCGGCCACTTTGCGCAGGTATTTGAGTTCCTGCAGAACCATGCCGGTCCCTTCAGCCACGGCGCTCAGCGGATCGTCCGCCACGTGTACGGGCAAACCGGTCTGTTCCGCGAGGAGCTTGTCGATGCCTCTGAGCAAAGCCCCCCCTCCGGCCAGCACGATACCCCGATCCACGAGATCGGCGGATAATTCCGGCGGACAGCGCTCCAAGGTAAAGCGAACCGCCTCGACAATCGTCGAGACCGGTTCCTGAAGCGCCTCGCGGACTTCCTCCGACGTCAGCGTCATGGTTTTCGGCAAACCGGCCACAAGATCGCGCCCCTTCACTTCCATGCTGGTTTCCTGCTCCAGGGGATAGGCGGATCCGATGCTGATTTTGACCTGTTCTGCCGTTCTTTCACCGATCATTAAATTATAGACCCGTTTCATGTACTGGATGATGGCCGCATCCATTTCATCGCCGGCTACACGCCTGCTGTTGCTAAATACGATACCGGCCAGCGAAATGATGGCCACTTCCGTTGTGCCCCCGCCAATATCCACGATCATATTTCCAGCGGGCTCATGCACCGGAAGACCGACCCCAATCGCCGCCGCCATCGGTTCCTCGATTAAATATACCTCCCGTGCGCCCGCATGCGTGGCGGAATCCTTGACCGCCCGCTTTTCCACCTCGGTAATGCCGCTGGGCACCGAAATGACAATCCGCGGGCGAACCACCATGCGGTTCGTATGCACTTTTCCGATAAAATACCTCAACATCGCTTCCGTGATCTCGAAATCCGCTATAACCCCATCCTTCATCGGCCTGATCGCCGTGATATTCCCCGGGGTCCTCCCCAGCATGCGCTTGGCTTCCTCCCCCACCGCCAGCACCCGGCTGGTGCCGCTCACAATGGCCACCACGGAGGGTTCGCGCAGGACGATTCCCCGGTCTTTGACATAAACCAGGCTGTTGGCCGTGCCCAAATCGATCCCTATATCCAGCGAGAAAAAATCAAACAAACCCATAAAAAAGCCTTTTAATTAACAGCAATAATGGATAATACTTGCCCAACTTTTATCTTTCGTCAAGTCATAAAAGGTACGCCGTTGTTTTTCGCTTAAAACGGAAACGAATGCAACACCAATCTTTGCGCACGCTCACGCATGCATCACGACAAACAGACTCTTCGAAAAATCAGCTCCCAATTCCGAATACCCGGCCGGTTTCTCGACGCAGCGCCTTATGGAACAGGCCATATTAACGATACTTACGCCACCCGATGGCTCGCGGATGGCCATGAGGAGCTCTTTATCGTTCAACGGATCAACCCCAACGTCTTTAAGCAGCCTGAATGGCTCATGGAGAATATCGAACGCGTGACACGGCATCTCCAGCAAAAACTGGCCCAACTGCCCGGCGCCGATCCGTCCCGGGAAGCGTTGACGGTCATTCCCACGCATCAGGGAACCTCTTCTTTCCGCGATGAATCGGGCCATTATTGGCGGACCTATGTTTTTATCCGGCAATCAAGGAGTTACGACACGTGCATCAACCTTAATCACGCGTATGAATCGGCCCGGATGTTCGGACGTTTTCAGCTTTTGTTGACGGATCTTCCCGGCCCACGCCTTCATGATACCATTCCCCATTTTCACCATACCGGCAGGCGCTTGGCGGCCTTGGAACAGGCGATTCAAAATGACCCGATGAATCGGGCAGCCACCAGCCAAAAGGAAATCGCCTTCTCTTTGGCCCGTCGTTCCATCGGCGACGTCATTACCCGCCTCTTGGAGTCGGGAAGCATGCCGGAACGCATCACCCACAACGACACCAAAATCAATAATGTCATGATCGATGAAACCAGCGGCAACGGAGTCTGCGTGATCGATTTGGATACCGTCATGCCCGGAAGCGTACTGTACGATTTTGGGGACATGGTCCGCTCGACAACGCGCACGGCCGTCGAGGACGAGCAGGATTTGAACAAGGTGACCATGGATATTTCGATTTTCGACGCGCTGGCGCGCGGCTACCTCGATACCGCCGGAGCCTTCCTGCATCCCGTGGAGCGGGAACATCTTGCGTTTTCAGGCATTCTGATCACCTTTAACATCGGCATCCGGTTTTTAACGGACTACCTCATGGGAGATGTCTATTTCAAGGTGCACCGGCCCGGCCATAATCTCGACCGCGCACGCGTCCAGTTCGCCATGATCGAACAAATGGAACGACAGGAAAAGGAAATCACCCGCGTGATCGCCCGTTATGCCTGAAAACAAGGCCATCGCTCTTTTACTCTCGAAGGGAATCCGCATCCGTCGTCCGGACACGGTGTGGCTGGACGATACCGTTGTGCCCGAACGAATTGCGCCGGGCGTCCTCATTCACCCCGGCTGCCGCCTTTCCGGCAAAACTCTCTCGATCGGATCGGGTTGTGTCATCGGCGAAGAAGGCCCTGCCACACTGGACAATTGCCAGTTGGGTCCCAACGTCAGGCTCGCGAGCGGCACGTTCACGGAAGCCACGTTTCTGGAAGGCGCGTCGCTGGGCGGCAACGCGCATGTCCGCCCCGGCACCCTGCTCGAAGAGGAGGCCGCCGGCGCCCACTCCGTGGGATTGAAGCAAACGGTGTTATTCCCGTATGTCGTGCTCGGCAGCCTCATCAATTTCTGCGATTGCCTGATGGCCGGAGGCACAAGTCGCGAGGATCACGGCGAAGTCGGCTCGTCCTACGTTCATTTCAACTTCACCCCGCATCGCGACAAGGCCACCGCTTCCCTGATCGGCGATGTCCCCCGCGGAGTCATGCTGGATCGGCCGCCCATCTTTCTCGGCGGCCAGGGGGGACTGGTCGGCCCTGCTCGAATCGAATACGGCGTGATTGTTCCGGCGGGAACCATTATCCGCAAAGACATCCTTCAACCCGGCCTGGCCGCGCCGGAACCGCCGGCCGCCGCGCCGGCCGCGCGCTATCGCCTGGGCGCCTATCGGGCCATCCGCCGCATCGTCCTCAACAACCTGATCTACCTGGGCAATATTTGCGCGCTGGACTGTTGGTACCGGCAGGCACGAGCGCTCTTCATGACGGCCGATCCCTTCCTGCATGCCTGCCACGAAGGCGCCCTGGCCCGGCTGACCGCCATCCGGGAGGAACGATTGCGGCGCCTGGATGAGCTGGCCCTCAAAATGCCGCGCTCGCTTGAACTGGCCCGGGACGAGCTCGGCATGGACCGTCTGCCCGCGCAGCCCTACGATCAGCAGAAAACCTTCGCAAAACGCTGGCCCCGCATGCGGGAACAATGGGTGAATCTCAAGCCGGACGAGCTCAAGCCGCGTCAACGGGAAAGCGTGCTGGCCGAACTGGAACGGCGCCGGCGCGGAACATATCGGGATGCGCTGCGGGCGCTCTCGCCCGGAGCGCGGACCGCGGGCGTCCAATGGCTGCAAGCCGTGGTGGACAACTCCGCCGGCCTTTGGAGGGAATGATCATGGCGCGTTTATTCGGAACCGACGGCATACGGGGCGTGGCGAACGTCGAGCCCATGACCGCCGAAATGGCGCTGGCCATCGGGCGCGCCACCGCCCATGTCTGCAAGCGCCACCGGGACCGCCATCGCATCGTCATCGGCAAGGACACGCGGATCAGCGGCTACATGCTGGAAACCGCCCTGACGGCCGGCATCTGCTCCATGGGTGTGGATGTCCTCCTGGTGGGGCCCATGCCGACGCCCGGCATCGCCTTCATCACCCACAGCATGAAAGCCGATGCCGGCATGGTGATTTCGGCTTCCCACAATCCCTACCAGGACAACGGCATCAAGATTTTTTCGCGCAACGGCTTCAAAATCCCCGACGAGGTCGAGGACGAAATCGAAAGCCTGGTCACCACCGAAGCCATCAAGACCATCCGGCCCACGGCGGCGGAAATCGGCAAGGCGTTCCGCATTGACGATGCGCTCGGCCGCTACATCGTCTTCTGCAAAAACACGTTTCCGGACAACCTGACCTTGTCCAATTTAAAGATCGTTCTGGACTGCGCCAATGGCGCCACCTACAAGCTCGCGCCCGTCATTTTTTGGGAACTGGGCGCCGAGGTGATCACCCTGAACGACCATCCCAACGGCATGAATATCAACGATCGGTGCGGCGCCCTCGATCCCTCATCCCTGTCCCGAAAGGTCCGGGAATGCCGGGCGAACATCGGGCTGGCCTTCGATGGCGATGGCGACCGCCTGATCGCGGTGGACGAAACAGGACAGGACCTGACCGGCGATCACCTCGTGGCCGCCTGCGCCCGGCATATGAAAGACAACGGCCAACTGCGCAACAACCTGGTGGTGACCACGCCCATGAGCAATTTCGGTTTTCTCCAGGCCATGAAGAAGCTGGACATCGAGACGGCGGAAGCCGACGTGGGCGATCGCTATGTGCTGAAAATGATGCTCGATAAAGGCGCCGTCCTGGGTGGGGAAACCTCGGGGCACATCATTTTTCTCCAGCACCACACCACCGGGGACGGCATCATCACCGCGCTGCAGCTCCTGGCCATCATGCAAACCACCGGCAAACCGCTCTCGGAACTCGCGGCCTTGATCCGCTTGCTGCCCCAGACGCTGATCAATATCGAGGTGGCGGCCAAGCCGGCGCTCGACGCCATTCCGGAAATCCGCCGGGCCATGGAGGCCGGCCAAAAGGACCTGGGCGAGCGCGGCCGTCTGTTGGTGCGCTATTCGGGCACCCAGTCCATCTGCCGCGTGATGGTGGAAGCCCCCGAAGAGCCGCTGATGCGGCGGACGGCCGACCGGGTCGCCGATGCCGTCCGGCGCGCCATCGGAAAACCGACGGCGTAACTCAGCTATAGCGCGGAGAACATTAGCCGCAAAGAGGCGCAAAAAGCGCAAGCCGATGAAGAGAAGGAAGAATGTTGAATTATGAATGTAGAAGCAATACATCTGCGCTCTCCTCGGATCGCAATTCTGCATTCTCCATTCATCCTTCATCCTTTTCCCCGAACCCTGAACCCTGAACCGTGAACCTGACAACCTGCTCAGTTAAAATTTGCGCCGTATGGAACAGCCCTTTCATGTCATTGTGGAAGAAGGACCGGACCGGGACAAGAAGATCGGCGTCCCCCCGGCCGGCATCCGCCTGGGCCGTTCGTCCAAGAACGATGTCAAGCTCAACGACATGACCATGTCCCGTTTTCACTGCCGGCTGTTCTGGAAGGCCGGCGACGGACTGTGGGCGGCGGATCTCGGCAGCGCCAACCAGACCTTGCTCAACCGGCAACCGCTGCAGGAATCGCGCGTCCGCGTGGGCGACCGCCTGACGCTCGGCAATACAATTCTGAAAGTGACCCTCGATCAACCCGTCGCCGGCGACAAAGCCCGGGAGGCAGCCCCGCCGGCGCCGGTTCCGGGAAAAAAAATCGATCTGCAAAGACCGCCCGTCAAAACCCACCGTTCCCCGCTGTTCCAACAAATCCTGTTCGCGCTGCTGTCCGTCATGGCCGTGGTCGCCCTCGCCGCATTGTTGTTCCGAACCTCCAGCCGCCTCCCCGGACCTGCCGACGTGAGTCCCGTTGGGACGGGCCAACGTCCCTCACGGGA
>JACQHI010000118.1 GCA_016199105.1 Lentisphaerota bacterium
ACGCCTTCCACAGCAGCGCGGCGTGGAGTAATCAGGTGCGAAATCTGTACTATTCCTATGCCGCCTGGACGGATAATGACGGCCCGCGGTGGTTCACCGTATTCAGTGCCGGAACGACCAAACCGGAGTGGGCGGACAGCGGCTACCATGCCGACAGCCTGTCGGACCATCCCGGCGACATTACCACGTTTCCTGCGCTGATGGCGTTCTCGGCGACAGGCGACTCTGCGCCGGCGGTGGCAGCATACTTTGCATACCGGACTGGTGCCCGCCAGACATTTTCCGGCGGCGCATCGATACTCTACCGGCGTTCAAACACGGATACCACATATCAACCCAATAGTGCCGGGCTTCCGGATGTTGCGATGGGGGCGCTGGGTCTTATGGAGCTGCTCAAGCCGGGCACTGTGGCAGGACTTTTTGCCGCATCGCTTCCGGCAAGCCCGATTTTGGGCTCACCGCCTTCATCGCCGACCGGTCTTTCTGCTTCCGACGGCATCTATTCGAATAAGATTACATTGACATGGAGCGCGGGGACGAATGCCACCGGCTTCACCGTCTGGCGGAACGCGACCAATAACACCGACACCGCCGCTCGGATTGGATCGGCCACGTCGGCCGCCTACGACGACACAACGGCAATTGCGGGGACAATCTATTACTTCTGGGTCAAAGCCACCAACATCGCTGGCGCAAGCGCGTTCAGCGGTTCGGATTCGGGTTACATCCAAGCCCCGCCATCCCCGTCCGCGGAACTGGCCGCTCCGACCGGCCTCAGCGCTTCCGACGGTACCTACACGGACAAGGTTGCGGTGAGCTGGGCGGCGGTCTCGAATGCCGGCGGCTACGAGGTCTGGCGCAACTCGAGCAACGACAGCGCCTCGGCGACCCGGCTCGCCGCTCCGACCGGCACGAGCTACGACGACACGAGCGCGGCCTCGATGCCGAATATCACGCTCTATTACTGGGTGAAGTCAACTCGGGATGCCCAGGTCAGCGCGTTCAGCCTGCCCGACAGCGGGTATCGCGGGAATGCAAATGTGACTTATCATCCCATCAACGATTATGACGGCGACGGGATCAGCGACCTGGCGATCATGGATGGGGTCACGGGGAGCTGGTACATTCGGTCCGTATCGGGTTCGATCATCGCTTGGGCAACACAGTGGGGCTGGCCTGGGGCCCTGCCGGTGCCCGGCGACTACAACGGCGACGGCGTCAACGACCTGGCGGTGTTCGACAGCAACACGGGTTTGTGGTTTGTCCTCGCCGCGGATGGGCAGACTTTGATCGCCTGGGCCACAGCCTGGGGCTGGCCCGGCGCGGTGCCGGTGCCTGGGGATTATGACGGGGACGGCAAGTCCGACTTTGCCGTATTCGACAGAAACACGGGCAGTTGGTTTGTTCTTTCGGCGGATCAGGCCACAATTCTGGCGTGGGCCGTGGGCTGGGGTTGGCCGGGGGCACAGCCTGTGCCTGGTGACTATGACGGGGACGGCATCAGCGATCTGGCCGTCTTCGACAGTATTACGGGGTACTGGTTTATTCGAACGGTTGACGACTCGCTGGTGACTTGGGCGACAGCCTGGGGCTGGCCCGGCGCGGAACCGGTGTCAGGGGATTATGACGGCGACGGACTTGCCGACCTGGCGGTGTTCGACCAGAATACGGGGTACTGGTACATTCAGGCGGTCACCGGTACCCTGATTGCCTGGTCCGTCCAGTGGGGCTGGCCCGGCGCGGAACCGGTGAGCGGGGATTATAACGGCGATGGTATTTCTGATCTGGCCGTGTTCGACAACAACACCGGGGTCTGGTATATACGGAGCGTGGCCGGGACAGTGATTGTGTGGGCGGTGCCGTGGGGCTGGCCGGGCGCCGTGCCGGTGGGCGCGGCGAGATAGGCCGGGCCGTCTGCCATTGCGGCTAGCGACCACGGAACGCAAGAGAAGGCGGCGTGCGCGGCAAGTCCCGATGACGTGGGCCGCGAGCGCCAGGAAAGCCGTGACGGGCAGACCTGGTGCATTGTCGCGGATGCGCGAGAAACGGAGGTCCTGATGGAGCGAAAACTGCTCATTTTGGATCTGGACGAGACTCTGATTTTCAGCACTCAATCGCCGCTGGATCGGCCGGCCGATTTTCTGGTCGGTGGAGAATTCCACGTCTACCGGCGCCCCCATCTGGCTCGTTTCCTGGACTCTTGCGCCACGGTATTCTCCATGGCGGTGTGGACGGCGGCCAGCCAAGCCTATGGGCAAGAGGTCGTGGGGAACATTTTTCCGAATGGCGATCGTCTGGAGTTTCTGTGGTCGCACGACCGCTGTACGTCACGGTATATTGCCGAATTGCGGACGGCACAGCTCGTCAAGGATCTCCGAAAAGTGAAGAAGAAGGGGTTTCCGCTCGAACAGGTGCTGATGATCGACGATAAGGCGGAGGCCCTGCAACGGAATTACGGCAATCATATTGCCGTCACGGCGTACCGTGGATCGACCGACGACACGGAACTGCTCGATCTCATGCGGTATCTGGAAGTCCTCAAGACCGTTGAAAATGTGCGGGCAGTGGAAAAGCGGAACTGGCGGAAGAGATATATGCCGGCCGCCGGTTGCGCCGGCGCCGGCAAGAGCGAGTCGGCCATTTACGACAGCGGCACTGGCGTCTGATATTTCCGGTTGCTGGACACGAATATAGGGAATAAAAACAGGAGACACAACCATGAGAAGCCGTTTATTGAGTTATGGTGGGCGACGTGTAGGAAAACTCAGGTCCGCGATTTTTGGGTTGCTGCTTACTCTTCCGGGGGCGGGTTTGGCGGAGACGGAGTATCCCGTGCTGGCGCCGCGCTATGCGTATGCGCAGCAGCGGCATGCGGGTGAATGCCGCGTGG
>JACQHI010000119.1 GCA_016199105.1 Lentisphaerota bacterium
CTTGCAAAACTCCAGACGGCTCGCCGGAGTCTCGCCCTCCATTGTGCCAATACCTGGGACTGCCTTATACGCTTGGAACTGCGATAAAAAACAAGAATGTTAACCACGCGCCGCGCGTGTTTGATTTTGCTGACACTTTCGCGTGTTTCGCGCCTTTCGTAGTTAACAGAAATTGAGGAAGACCATGAAGATCACGCGAATAGGGGTTGGGCTGGCGGTTGTCTGTGCGGCGCTCTTCCCGGTCTGCGGGCGGGGGGAGTCGCCGGATCGGGCGGTTGCGCTCACGCTGGCCGTCGAACTGGCCGAGGCGGAGCAGCACGAATCCTCCGCCGTGGAATGGCGTCGTCTGGCATTGTCCGAGCCAGCGCCCTCCGCCAGGGGCGCCTATTTTTGGATGGCGGCCTGGGAATACGGGCAGGCCACCAACTTGGATGTCGTTTCCCCGCTGCTCGGCCGGGCGGAGGAGACGGCCCCTGAGCTCGAATCGCAGGCGCTGCTGCTGCGCGCGGAATGCGCCTGGAAACAGGGCCAGCAGGAGGCGTCCGTTTTTTACTGGCGGGCTGTGGCGGATAATCCGCGGGTCTCGCCGGAGACGAAGCAATACGCGATGACGAAGCTGGCCGCCGCCTACGTGCGCTCCGGAAAACCAGCCGATGCCAGGACGGTCCTGGACACGGTCGCCACGAACCAGGCAGACACCCGGCTGACGGCGATTCGAGACTATGAGCAGGGGCACGATCGCAGGCCCTTGGTGGGCGGTATTCTTGGCATTGTGCCGGGCTTGGGCTATGCGTATTCCGGCGAGTACGCCAATGGCCTGCGGTCCCTGTTGCTTAACGGCCTGTTCATCTTCGGCATGGTGGATACCGCCGGGGACGACGAATGGGGGGCGTTTGCCGTGATTTCGTTTTTCGAGGTTACGTGGTTCACCGGCAGCATTTACGGGGGAGTGGATGCCGCCCAGCGGTATAACGAGCGCCGGTTGAACGAATGCATGAACGACGTGCAGGGGCAGGCGTCGTTCGAGCCGGAATTCGGGAAATTGCCGGTGATTTCGCTCAAATTCGCGTTTTGAGATTCTGCTCGGCGTGCCGGGGCTGAGACCCGATCCGATCAACCGGTCGAAATAATTACCCTCGCGACCATGCGCCTGGCGTGATAAACATTGTGTTGGCCATGCGAAATGCATGGTTGCGGGTGAATAATGAATTTTACGTTCGCGAAAAATTCATAAGGAGACTGAAATGAAAACAGCCGACACCCTGAAAGCCAAGGCCATCCCGCTGGCCGGCCACATCAAGTATTCCGGGAAATCCATTGTCAGCAAGACGTTGGTGGACCGGAAGGCGGGCACCCTGACGCTCTTTGCCTTCGATGCCGGGCAGGGCTTGAGCGAGCATACCGCGCCTTACGATGCCGTCGTGGAAATCATCGAGGGCGAGGCGGAACTCATCATCGCCGGAAAAACGGTCAAGGCCGGGGCCGGTGACCTGGTGATCATGCCGGCGAAGGTGCCGCATGCCGTCAGGGCCGTCAAACGGTTCAAGATGCTCTTGATCATGATCCGGTCGGAATAAATTCCACCGGGTGGGATAAAGGATTCCACAATGGAAACTAATATTCTGGTTAGACCCTGTTCGAAAAGGTCATGGAGGGCGAGCGTCCCCGCGAGCCGTGAGTAAAGGCAACTGCATGTGCCGCATTTTGCGTGCTATTCTTACTTGCGGCTCGCCAGAGTCTCGCCCTCCATGATCCCGATCCGGTCGTAGTTGAAAAGTGATTTCAGATCTTGCGCTCATTAGGTGGGATTGGTCATGTCGTATTTTTTATTGTTTGTCGGCGCCGTGTGGGGGACGGTAACGGAAATGGCGCCCTACCTGCTCTTCGGCTTTTTTGTCGCCGGTGTGCTGTCGGTTTTGGTTCCAACCGAAACGGTCGAGCGCCACCTGGGGGGGGAAGGGCTCTGGCCCGTCATCAAGGCGTCTTTGTTGGGAGTTCCGCTTCCGCTCTGTTCCTGCGGCGTGATCCCCGTGGCCGTCTCGCTGCGACGGCACGGCGCCAGCCCGGGGGCGACCACGGCTTTCCTGCTGTCCACGCCGCAGACCGGCGTGGACAGCATCATGATCACCTATAGCCTGATGGGGCCCCTGTTCGCGGTGGTCCGGCCGGTCGCGGCATTTCTTTCCGGCATTGTCGCGGGATGTCTCGTCCAGAGGTGGGGCGGCTCGGAGGCGGCGGCCTCCATGGGAACAGCCTCCGCCTCAACGCCGAAACGGTCGTGGGGCGCGCGGTGCGGAGAGGCGCTGCATTACGGCTTTGTCTCCCTGCCGCGGGATATCCGGAATTCGTTGATCGTCGGCCTGCTGCTTGCCGGCGTCATTTCGGCGGTCGTGCCGGCCGATTTTTTCAATGCCCTGGCGGGACATCGGTTGGCGGCCATGCTGATGGTGATGCTGGTTGGGATTCCCCTGTACGTGTGCGCGACAGGGTCCGTGCCCATCGCGGCGGCCTTCGTGGCCAAGGGCTTGTCGCCGGGCACGGCGCTGGTGTTCCTGATGACGGGACCCGCCACCAACGCGGCCACGATCGCGGCGATCTGGTCAACGATGGGCCGGAGAACGGTGGCGCTTTACCTCGGGGCCATCGTGGTGTGTTCGCTGGCGGCGGGGCTCATCCTGGATTCCCTGGTGAGCGCCGCCGGGGCTTCCGTTGGGCATGTGCATCACGAAATGCTTTCGGAACCCGTCAAGTTCGGATCCGCGCTGGCGCTGTTGGCGATGCTGGCGGCCACGTTTATTCCGAAAAAAGCGGTATCCGGACAGGCCCAGGCGAACGCACCCGCGCTGACGCTGACGGTGGAGGGAATGACCTGCGCGCATTGCGTGGAACGGGTGGAGCAGGCGCTGGCCGCCTGCGCCGGTGTGCAAAAAGTGGATGTGACCTTGAAAACCAAACAAGCACGGTTGTGGGGACAGGGCTTGGATGCGGCGGCGCTGATTGCCGTGGTGGAGAATTTGGGGTATAAGGGCAAACAGAATCATGGTGACGACTAATGTAGGCGCTCAACGGTGATGAAACAGATGATCAAGCCGGAGTAGGCGCAACCATTCATGATCAACCACGAAACACACGGAACACACGAAATAGAACATGTAAAAATGCAACGGCTCAAGAACGACAAAATCATTTACAGCAAAACCATTAAAAATGGAGAAGCGAATGCCGGTCGAAATGATTCTGTGATCAATGATTCTGTCGTACTC
>JACQHI010000125.1 GCA_016199105.1 Lentisphaerota bacterium
CGGTGTTGGTGAAGGTGCCGGCCTTTTCGGCAAAGGAGACGCCGGGCAGCAAAACGTCGGCAAACTCCGCAGTGGCCGTCGGGAAAATCTCCTGCAGGATCAGCAGCTCGCCTCTGGCCAGGCTGTGGCGGGTATGATTTAGCTCCGGATCGGTCAGAGCGGGGTCCTCGCCCAGAATGTAAAGAGCGCGAATGGCACCTGTGCCGAAGGCGTCGACCATTTCCGTCGCCGTCAGGCCGGGATGGGCTGGTAGTTCCAGAGGCGAGGACAGGGCCCAGGCCTGGGCGAAGCGGGCAGCGATCTGAGGGTCGGTCACTGGCTGATAGCCGGGATAGAGGTTGGGCAGGGCGCCCATGTCACAGGCCCCCTGGACGTTGTTCTGGCCGCGCAGGGGATTGACGCCGGACGATTCCTTACCGATCTGTCCGCACAGCATGGCCAGATTGGCCAGGTTCTGCACGTTCTCGGTGCCGCAGGTGTGTTCGGTGATGCCGAGGGTGTAGAAAATCGACGAGGGAGTTCCCGTCGCGTACGCCTCGGCGGCGCGGCGGATCAGGTCGGCCTCGACGCCGCATACCGCGGCGGCCTGTTCGATGTCAACCGACAGCACGTTGGCGCGGAATGCCTCGAAGTTTTCGAGGCGTTCCTCGACAAACGCCCGGTTTTGCAGACCCCGGTCGAGGATGTGATGCATCATCGCGTTGACCAGCATGTTATCCGTGCCGGGCCTGTGTTTGATATGGATGTGCGCGTGGCGCGCCATCCAGGTCTCGCGGGGATCGCAGACGATCAGGCGCGCGCCCCGTCGCATGGCTTTCTTCATCTCCAGACCCACAATGGGGTGGGCTTCGGTGGGATTCGCCCCGATCAGGAAGAGCGTCTGGACGTTCTTGATTTCTTCGATCGAGTTCGTCATGGCGCCCGAGCCGAAAGCCGCGGCCAGACCGGCGACCGTCGGCGCGTGGCACGTGGTGGCGCACTGGTCGATATTGTTGGTTCCGCCCGGGATCCGGGCCAGCTTCTGCATGAGATAGTTTTCCTCGTTCGTGCAGCGGCAGGAACTCTGGAACGCAATCCCCTCGGGGCCATGGAGGTCTCTGAGCTCGCGCAGACGCCGCCCCACCAGGGCGATGGCTTCGTCCCAGGAGGCTTCCCGGAAGGCGCCGTTTTCCTTGATCAGCGGCGTTTTCAACCGCTCGGGCGAATGCGTGAAATCGAAGGCGAAGTGGCCTTTCACGCACAGATTGCCGTCGTTGGAGCCCATGCCCGGCTGCGTGGTGACCCGCACGATGCGGTTGAGGCCGGGGTTGACGTTGAGTTCGAGCGTGCAGCCGACCCCGCAATAGGTGCAGGTGGTCGGAACCTTGATCAGATCCCTGGCGCGCCCCAGACCCCGGGCGGCTTTTTCGCGTATCGCGCCGGTGGGACACACCCGCACGCACCCGCCGCACAGTTCGCAGGTGGACTCGTGCAACGGGATGTCGAAGGCGGTGGTCACCTCCATGGTTTCACCGCGCCGGGTAAACGTGAGGGCCTCGGCCATTTGCACGTCCGCGCAGAACTTCACGCAGAGACCGCAGCGGATGCATTTGGTGGGGTCGTAGGACAAGCCTTTGTTCGTGGTGGCGTAATTGGGACGCGGTACGTAGGGGGGAGGGCGGCCGAAACGTGCCTCGTCGGCGCCGTACCGGTAGGCGTAGTCCTGCAGGCGGCAGTCCCCTTCCTGATCGCAACTGGTGCAGGAAACCCGGTGTTCGGAAAGAATCAGTTCGAGAATGCCCTTGCGGACGGCGGCAATTTCCTCGTCCTCCGTGGTCACCCGCATGCCGGCGGCGGCCGCGGTGTTGCACGAAGTGACCATGCCCGGCCGGCCGGCCAACTTCACGACACAAAGGCGGCAGGACGCCAGCGGCTCCACGCGCGGGTCGTAGCAGAGACGTGGAATGTCGATCTGCACCGCGGCGGCGGCCTCCAGCAGGGTTGTCCCCTCCGGAACGGAAGCGGTTTTGCCGTCGATGATCAAGTCGATTGTTTTCATGGCCGGGCTCCCGCCATACGCGTCCGCGCTTTTTTGCCCCGGGCTTCAACCGCGAAGTCGCCGGGGAAAAGCCGCAACGCCGAGAGGATCGGCAGGGGAAAGGATTGGCCCATGCCGCAGGTCGAGGCCGCCAGGCAGCTTCGGCCGATTTCCTCCAGTCGTTTCACGTCGTCTTTCGTTCCCTGCCCGGCGTTGAGGTTCCGGACAATCTCGCGCATGCGCAGCACCCCGAGCCGGCAGGGCATGCACCGCCCGCAGGATTCCTCGCCGTAAAAGCCGAGCAAACCGCCGACAATTTCACGCGCATTCCGGGACGCGGCATAGACAATGACCGCGCCCGTGCCCATGGATGAGCCGGCCTCGCGAATGGCGCGGGCGGTGAGCGGAAGGTCCAGCATTTTGGCGCCGAGCAACGCGCTGCTTCCGCCGCCGGGTTGGACGGCCTTCAGCGGCCGCTTGTCGCTCGTTCCTCCGCCCAGGTCGTCAATGAGTTCCCGGAGCGTGGCCGACCCCATCGCCAGTTCGTAGATGCCGGGCCGGCGGATGTCCCCGGAGAGGGTAAAGAGACGGGTGCCCGGTTCCTCGGGCGTGCCGAGTTGTCGCCAGGCTTGCGCGCCGCCGGCCATGATCACCGGCAGGTTGGCCAGCGTCTCGACATTGTTGATGCTGGTCGGCTGGCCGAAGAGCCCGTTCTGCGCGGGGTAGGGCGGTTTCGGACGGCTCGTCGGCCGCTGCATCTCCAGCGAGGCAATCAGCGCCAGTTCCTCGCCGCAAATGTAGAGCCCCCGGCCGCGGACGATTTGGAGGCCGAACGAGAAAGGGCTATCCAGTATGCGTTCGCCGAGCAGGTGGTTCCGTTCCGCCACGTCCGCCAATTGTTCCCAGAGCGCAAAGGCGGTTCGATACTCGCCCTGGAAATAGATATAGCCTTGTTCGGCCCCCACCGCGTACGCGGCGATGAGCATGCCTTCCAGGACCGCCCAGGGATCTTTTTCCAGAAGCAGGCGGTCCTTGCCGGTGCCCGGTTCGCCTTCATCGGCGTTGCAGATCAGGTACTTCGGGCGGGACGTTTGGCGGCCAACGAACTCGAGCTTGGTTCCCGTGAGGAAGGCCGCGCCGCCGCGGCCGGTCAAGCCGGAGCGCTTGAGTTCTTCCACCACATCCGCCGGATTCATGGCCAATGCCTTTCGGAGGCCGGCAAGACCGCCGGACGCCTTGTAGGCGGCCAAATCGAGCGGGGCGGCTTGTTTCACCCGCTGTTTCAGGACTATGGTTTCTCTGGCCGGCATGCTCAACTCTCCGGAAGCAAGCGGAACCCGGGATAGGCGGTCAGCGCCCCGTAGAGACGCGCCTCGCTCAGCGTGCTCCTCCGGGCAAGGTCCGTCACCACGCTCCGCGGAACAGCGCCGAAGGCGTCCTGCACCTGCCCCAGGAGGCGAAAGACCTCGCGGGAGGTGACGTTCGGCCTGTCGCCGATCATTTTCACGTAGGCCTTCCAGGTAAACGGCCGCTGTTTGGGAGGCATGCGCTTCCTCGTCTGACCCCGCGAACCGGCCTTTCGGCCCCCCCCTCGCGCGCCCGGCGCCGGACGCGGCCGCTTGTGTCGGATTTTTTTCATCGGCACAGTTTCTCGCTTCGACATTCGCAATTTTCGGCAGGCGAAGTCCGCCTGTTATCTTGGCCCGCCATCTCGTCCGCCATAGCTCATTGAGCGACGGCGGAAGCTTCTTCGCGAAGGCGGCCGGCCGACTCTGACAGGCAGGAATGCCTGTCTTACTTTCAGAATCACCCGTCACGAGGCATCTGCTTCCCGAGCAGTTACCCCCAAAAAACGACCGCGTCGAACACTACAACGGGAAGGAAAGGCCTGTCAACGTAAAACAAACTGCCGGTCGTCCGAAAGGTTACTGGAATCTTGAATCCGGATGCCCATTTGCTAACATTTCCTGCGAAACCAACTGCGACTGCCGGGGCAGGGGAGAGCTGAGTGACCCGCCTGCAGTGCCTGAGGCGCAGCCCCTGCGGGCAGGGGGATGAAACATGAGGGCGGAGGCAGAATCCGGAACAATCCAAAATCTAAAATTGATCAAGGGGTAGGACGGGCCGCGTGGCCGCATAAAATATTGATTGCCGACTCGACCCCAATCCGAGGCAGGTGTACAGTGAATGCACGTGTGACTATAGCGCCGTTTGCTTCAATCTACAATCTGAACGAGGAAGTCCAATGCGATGGGAGAGTCGCAGTCGGATTGAGTTGGGTGCATCACCATGGATCGCTCGGTCTTAGTCTAGGGCATGCCTGTCCATGGTCAGACAACAGGGTTGTGGCAGAATGGCACGTTCTTGAGAGTACTGGGGAGTTGAAAATCACGTCTGTCGAAATCGGCAATCTTGCGATCCCGGCCCATGCGGTTTTCTGGCGCGCGCACATCGAGGACTATGGACGGGATGTAGCCAATTCATCAATCGTCTATCAGTGCGCCGAGTTCGTCATGAGGATGTTTTTCGACGATCACGGGTATCCTCACGTCCACATCTACCCGCATGCAAGCGGCACTCGGGATCTGATCGCGAAAATCCGTATTGATAACAATGACAACTTGGAAGGCCATCCGTCGTCCGCCATGCGCCGGAAGGTTTTGGCCGTGATCGCTGGTAATAGGGGGGCTTTGTTGGAGAATTGGAAACGCTGTAGAGAAGGACGACATCCTTATCTGATAACGGCCATTCGAAATCCACAATCCAAAATCTAAAATCCAAAAATGTTGGGAGCCGAAAGGTCAGGCCTTTTAATAGAAATTAACGTATTGTGGGGAGTGAGTGCTGGTCAACACGCCATTTAGAGGGACTCGCGGGGTCAGGCCTTAGAATAGTAAATAAGGAATCCTGAAGGGCAGACGGAATTTACGCCATTTGTAAACGGCGAAAACCGGAGGAGCAGACGATGGTGGCAGAGAAAACAGATGGAGCGACAAAACCGGAAACCGTGGACGCGAACCCACAACCCTCCGTCGCTCAAGGAGTTTCCTCCTTCGTTCATGGAACTCCGGCGGACCAACCGTCGCCAGACTATGGCTTGGCAAGCAAGATGGCGGGCAAGGGGGGCGGCGCATGATGCCGGAATCCAAATCGGAAATCATTCTTTACCAGACGGAGGACAACCAGACGCGCATCGAGGTGCGGCTGGAGAACGAAACGGTCTGGCTGACTCAAGCACAACTATCGGATTTGTTTCAAAGGGAACGCTCCGTCATCACCAAGCACATCCGCAACCTCTTCGAGGAAGAGGAACTGGTGGAGGAGGCAGTATGTGCAAATTATGCACGAACTGCCGCTGACGGAAAAACCTACCAGACCGTTTATTACAACCTCGACGTGATCATTTCCGTGGGCTACCGGGTGAAGTCGCACCGGGGCACGCAGTTCCGCCAGTGGGCCACGCAACGGTTGCGGGAATACATCGTGAAGGGGTTCACGCTGGACGATGAACGGCTGAAGCAGGGCGGCACGAAGAACGCGTATTTCGACGAACTGCTCCAGCGCATCCGGGAAATCCGCCTGGCGGAGCGTAATTTCTATCGAAAGATTTGCGACATTTACCAGACGAGCGTGGATTACGATCCGAGCGCGGAGATGACGCAGTTATTCTTTCAAACGGTGCAAAACAAGATGCACTGGGCCGTTCACGGACAGACAGCCGCAGAGGTGATCCACCGGCGGGCCAATGCCGCGCATTCACACATGGGCCTGACCTCTTGGAAAGGCGCAAAGCCGCGCAAGCCGGATGCTGCCATCGCGAAGAATTATCTCACCGAGAATGAGTTGAAGAAGTTGAGCCTGATCGTGACGCAATATCTGGATTTCGCGGAATTGCAAGCGATGGAGCGGCGACCGATGACGATGCATGACTGGATCGCGAAGCTGGATGCCTTTCTGCGCGCCGGTGACCGGGACATCCTGGAGCACGCCGGGAGCATTTCCGCCGAGGAGGCGAAACGGAAGGCGGAACTGGAGTTTGACAAGTTCGACGGGCAGCGTCGCCAGTTGGAAGACGCCCAGGCCGAAGCGCAGTTCGCCCAAGGTGTTGAAAACCTCGCCAAGAAAGCGAAACAACTAACGCCGCCGAAGCGGAAGAAATGAACACTGACCAACAGGTTGCCGCATGACTTCGCTCAATAAAGAACCCATAGCGGTCGTCATCAGATTCAAAGAAAATTACTCGGCGACCTTGATTCTGGGGCGGGACAAGAAGACCGGAATCATTCAGGAACGGGATGAATTCTTCCAGGGTGGCAAGGACTACCAAGTTTCGGTGTTCGACGACCAAGGCGAGTACGTGAACCTGACTTTTCCGAACGGCTCTGAACTCTACGGTCTGAAAAAGGAGCAGTTCGAGGTTGTGAAAGGTGTTGAATCATGAAGAAACAAAAGACCTTCAGGGCGACACTTCGCGAAGACGTGATATCCGACTTTCGCGCTCGGCACCAGTATTTCAGCATTAATGCTGTTCGCGCAGAACTTGCTCGACAGCGCATACGCTTCGACCGCAACACGCTGAAGCAGTACATGGCGAGACTGCAGAAAGACGGTTTCATCCACGACGCCGGCAAGGGCTGGTATTCGTTCATCAAAGAGCCATTTCAACTCGATCCCGAGCCGACATCCGAACTGGTCCGATTTCTGGAGCAGCAATATCCGCTTCTCGATTTCGCATGCTGGTCCACGGCACAGGTCAAACACTACACGCATCAGATACAGATGTTGGAACTCTGACAAACGGTGGACTGGGCGCACTGGGCGCCTATGCGGCGGACGGTGCGGGGTGTTAGGCTGTAGATGTTGGGTTTTAGGGGCCGAAGAATCCAAAATCCCGTGAGGGACGTTGTTCCGTCCCAACGGGACTCACGTCCAAAATCGAAATTCCAAAATGAATCGGGGCGGGAACGCCCGAGCCGTCGCGGCGGGGCACCGTCTTTGTTCATCTTTTGCAGACAACACCGCATTTCAATTGTTGGCCGGCTTGGAAGAAAAAGGCCTTGCCCGGAGGGTGGGTGAGAACAAGAACACGTTTTATGAGCCGACGACCCCGCCAAGCCAGTAAGATCGATGATAGCCGGCCACGCTCTTGGCGTGGCAAGTGTAAAATTTATCCCGCCATAGGGCGGGACCGGCTCTACTTGCATCGCCGGGAGGGCCGTATCGGCCCAGTAGAGCCGACCCTGCCTACGGCGCTTTACGCTTGCCACGCCAAAGGCGTCGTCGGCTATGGGACTGACGAAGTTCAAACGACCGTCTTTTCCGTCCTTTTTATCGTCTCACAACCGTCCCTTTTCCAGCCGCATTGCGCTGCCCGGTAAATCGGGGATTGACAACCTTTTTTAGGGGCGGTATTTTTCGGCCTCTTTCGTTCAAGCAGAAGCGGGGTTTTTTCAGCAATAAACAATCTGAAGCGTTTGCCGCCATGGATTTTTTTCTGGTCTTCTTATTTGTCCTTTTGGGGGGTGTGTTTGTTTTTGGCGGGTTGGGCGCGTCTTTTCTGATCGCTCCGCACAAGCCCGGCAAGGTCAAAAATTCGCCCTACGAGTGCGGTGAAAAGTCCTTCGGCTCGGCTTGGATTCAGTTCAATGTCGGGTATTACCTCTTTGCGCTGCTCTTTCTGGTGTTCGACGTCGAAGCGGCCTTCCTGTATCCCTGGGCCCTGGTTCTGCGCGACGTCGGGGTCGCCGGCCTGATCGAGGCCGGCATTTTCATTCTGATTCTGCTGGTTGCCCTGGTTTACGCCTGGCGTAAAGGAGTGCTGGAGTGGGTGTAATCACCGAAAAACTTCCCGTCTACATCGAGCGGTTTCCGGGGGGATCGTTGCTGTTGACCCAGATGGACAAGCTGATCAACTGGTCCCGCGCCAGCAGCCTCTGGCCGCTGACGTTCGGCACGGCGTGCTGCGCCATCGAGGTCATGATGGCCGCCGGGGCGTCCCACCATGACCTGGCGCGGTTCGGTGCCGAAGTGACCCGGCCGTCTCCGCGGCAGGCCGATTTGCTGGTGGTCGCCGGCACCATTGTCAAACGCATGGCGCCCATCCTTAGGATGCTGTACGAACAAATGGGCGAGCCGCGCTATGTCATGGCCACCGGGGCCTGCGCGATTTCGGGCGGGCCGTTCATGTATCATTCCTATTCGACCGTCCGCGGCGCCGACCGGATTATTCCCGTGGACGTTTTCGTTCCCGGCTGCCCGCCCAGGCCCGAGGCGTTTTTCTACGGACTCCTGGCGCTTCAGCGCCTGATCAAGGAAGGCGAGACCGTCCGCAAACCCGGGGTGCGCCGCAAGCCGGTCATGGCGGCGTTGCCGGAAGGCATCACCCTCAAGGATATCCGGGCCGAATTGACGGCTTTTCTGGGACAAAACGCCTCCGTCAACATCGAAAAGGCGAATGAAGAAAGGATTCGGAATGAATCCTGAAACGCTTCTCGCCGCGGTGCTGGCCCTGGAGCCGGGGGCCGAAAAACGGGACCTTTGCGACCGGCCGGCCGTCCGCGTTCCGACCGGGGCGCTCGTCGCTTTCATGCGGAGGCTGCACGACGAGCCGGCGCTGGCGTTCGACATGTTGTGCACGCACACGGCAAGCGACTATCCCGCGGAAAACAGGATCGAGCTGATCTACCAGCTGTATTCCATCCCGCATGGCCACGCCCTCATGGTGACGACGTCGCTCCAGAGGGACCGGCCCGAAGCGCCCACGGTCAGTCCGGTCTGGAAGATCGCCGAATGGCAGGAACGGGAAGTCTATGATTTGTTCGGCGTGCTCTACAGCGGCCACCCCGATCTGCGCCGGCTGCTGCTCGCCGACGACTGGCAGGGCTTCCCGCTGCGGAAAGACTACCAGGACGATTTTATGCTGGAGCGGCCGGAATGAGCGTCAAAACGACCACGCTCGAAGCGAGGATCCGGGAAACGCCCACGGGCGGCAGTCCGCTGGCGACCCAGGAATTTTTCGTCAATATGGGGCCGCAACACCCGGCCACCCATGGCGTGCTCAGAGTCGTCCTGAAGCTGGACGGCGAGACGGTGCGCGAGGTCATCCCGGTGCTGGGCTATGTTCATCGCGGCATCGAAAAAATGGGCGAACACCTCGATTACCGCCAATTCGTGCATTTGACCGACCGGCTGGATTATCTCTCGGCGCTCGCCAACAACTGGGCCCTGTCGATGGCGGTCGAGAAAGCCCTGAATTTCGAATTGAACGACCGCATCCAGACGATCCGGACCCTGGTCGCGGAGCTGCAGCGCATTCAAAGCCATCAGCTCTGGTGGGGCGTGTTCGGCATGGACCTGGGCGCGTTTACGCCGTTCCTGTACGGCTTTCGCGACCGCGAAAAGATCACGGCGATTCTGGAGGAAACCACCGGCGCGCGCCTGACCCTGAATTACATTCAGCCGGGCGGAGTGATGTTCGACATTCAGCCGGACTTCGCGAAGAAAGTCGAGGAGTTCATCCGGTACTTCAAGCCGAAACTGGAGGAATACGAGACCCTCGTTTCCGACAATGTCATCGTCCGTCAACGGATGAAAAATGTGGGCATTCTGGACGCCCCAACGGCGGTCTCGATCGGCGCCACCGGTCCGGTCCTGCGCGCCAGCGGCGTCGCCCTCGATTTGCGCAAGTCCGAGCCCTACGGGTGCTATGGCAAAGCGCAGTTCCAGGCCGCGGTCGGCGGCGTGGGCGATTGCTGGGACCGCTACCGGGTCCGCATCGAGGAAATGCGGCAGTCGCTGCGGATTCTGGAACAGTTGATCGGCAATATACCCGAAGGCAAGACGATGCTGATGAAACCCGCCTCCAAGATCAAATTGCCCGCGGGCCATTATTACAGCCGGGTGGAGACCGCCCGGGGCATCTTCGGCGTGTTGATCGTCGCCGATGGGACCCACCGGCCCCACCGGCTTCACCTGCGGACGCCCAATTTCAACAACCTGTGGTCGGTGACCGTGATGGCGCCGGGCTGGCGGCTGGCCGACCTGGTCACGATTCTATCGTCCCTTGACATTGTCGTTCCGGATATCGATCGTTGAGGCCGTATCATGTGGGAAGTCAAAACCATTGCGCAACGCGCCGCTGAAGCGCTTCCGGAGAGCCCCTGGGCGGCGGTCGGCTGGTGTCTCCTGGCGTTGGCCGGCATGGGGGCGTTCGTCGCCGTCCTCGGCTTGGCCCTGATTTATGCCGAGCGCAAGGTCGCGGCGCATTTTCAGTGCCGCCTGGGGCCCATGCGCGTCGGGTGGCACGGCCTGCTTCAAACCGTGGCGGACATGTTCAAGTTGCTGTTGAAAGAGGATATCGTGCCCGCCCAGGGCGACGCCTGGCTGCACCTGGTCGCGCCGCTGCTGACGTTTCTCGGCACGTTGCTGGCCATCATGATGTTGCCGATGAGTCCCATCCTCCAGGTTGCGGATGTGAATATCGGCGTGCTGTATGTGTCGGCGGTCAGCGGCTTCGGCATTCTCGGCATTCTCCTGGGCGGCTGGAGCTCGAACAACAAATGGTCGCTCCTGGGGGCGATGCGCGCCGGAGCGCAAATCATCTCGTACGAGATCTCCGCCACGCTGGCGCTGCTGGTCGTCGTGCTTTTCTCGGGAACGTTGCAACTCTCCGCGATCGTTCTGAGCCAGGCGGAGGGCTGGTGGATCTGGCGGGCGCCGGGGGTGGGGCTCGTGGCGTTCGTCATTTTCCTGATCGCCTCGATCGCCGAGATCAACCGCACCCCGTTCGACATCTCGGAAGGCGAGAGCGAGTTGACGGCCGGGTATCACACCGAGTATTCGGGGATCCGGTTTGCCTTCTTCTTCCTCTCCGAGTTCATCAACATGTTCATCGTCTCGGCGATGGGCGCCACGTTGTTCCTGGGCGGCTGGATGCCGTTTCACGTGGGGCATTTGACGGCGTTTAACGCGGCCATGGACCTGATCCCGCCCGGCCTGTGGTTCGCCGGCAAGACCGCGTTCCTGATCTTCCTGATCATGTGGTTCCGCTGGACGTTTCCCCGCCTGCGCGTGGACCAGCTCATGCGGCTGGAATGGAAGATCCTCCTTCCGGTGGGTTTTGTGAATCTGTTTGCCGGCGCGGTGCTGGTGGTGTTCAATC
>JACQHI010000124.1 GCA_016199105.1 Lentisphaerota bacterium
CCTATCCGTTCCCCAGCGTGACGGCGGATAACCGGATGCTGATCATGACCGGACAGGGGGTGGGCCGGCGCGGCCTCGTGATCCTTGATCCGGATTATCTGTACGAGACCCGGCAGTCCGACGATTTTTCCGCCGGCCTGGAAGCGTGGTCCGTCTTCGGGACGAAAGGCGTTCTCCTGGCGCCGCATCCCCAACAGGCAGGCCGAAAGGTCCTGCAGATCCGGCGCGCCGATGTGGAATTTCCGGCGGCGGCCGTCTGGAACTTCCCCGCCGGCAACCAGGGGACTCTCAAGATGAGGATGATGTTGACGCCCGGATTCGGGGCGGGGCGCCTGGCCTTGACCGATCATTTCTCGGTGCCCTACGATCAGGAAGACCAATTCTACAACATGTTCAATGTGCCCGTATGCCTGGAAGCGACCCCGGCGGGTCGGGGCGCGGTGTTGCGCGCCGGGCAGTGGCATGACGTGGAGCTTCGTTGGGATTTCGGAAAACGGGAATGCCGGCTTCTCCTGGACAACCAGGAAGCGGGCGTTTCCCCGTTGCGCCGCGAAGGGAGCGGCATCAGCTACCTGCGCTTGAGTTCGCTTTCCGGGAAGCCGGAGACCGGCGCGCTGCTGCTCGAATCGGTTTCGGCGGATGTCTCCGCCGGCCCCTGGGTTGCCTTTAATTCATGAGGAGAACGCCATGCAGCGAGGACATCTGACGGTCGGTAACGAGCCATGCGACATTCGCGGATTCACCCACACGCATATCCAGTGCGCGGTTGACCGGCTGGCCTTTCTCGGCGGCGGGACGGTCGAGCTTTCGGCGGGCGTCTTCCAGATGGCGGACGCCCTCCACTTGCGCACCGGCGTCACGGTCCGCGGGCAGGGCGAAACGACCGTTCTGCGCAAGAATGCCATGAAGACCGCGAAAATCACCAGCTACCTCGGCTACGGCCATTACGACGTGATCGTGGATCAGCCGGATCGGTTCCAAATCGGGGAGGGCATCAGCATCCGGGACGACAACGCCTTCGGTTTCTACACGACGGTCGGCACACTCGTGGCCCGGGACGGCGACACGTGGTTCACGAACCGGCCCCACAGCCATGACTACCACAACGGCCGGCATGCCCTGGTGGAGACGCTTTTTCCCATCGTGGAAGCGTATGACGTCGAGGACGCGGTTCTGGAGGGATTGGTCATTGACGGCAATCGCGAGGAGAATCCGGTGACGATCACCGGGTGTCGCGGCGGCGGTGTTTTCACTCTGCGCTCGAATCGCCTGAAAATCAACGGGGTCGCCATCCGGAATCTGAACGCGGACGGTTTTTCCTTCCAGACCGGCGACGATATCGAGATCGCGAACTGCCTGGCGGAGGGCTGCACGGGGCACGGCTTCCATCCCGGGAGCGGGTCGAACCGCTTTCACGTGCATCATTGCCGGTCCATCCGGAACAGGGACTGTGGACTGTTCTATTGCCTGCGGGTCCGGGACGGGCTTTTGGAAGATTGCGTGTTCGAGGGGAACGGCTCGCACGGGATTTCCATCGGCAATCGCGACACCGGCCATCGCAACCGGCGCCTGACGATCCGGGCTAACGGCGGGTGCGGGGTGTTTTTCCGTCCGGACGAGCCGATCAACTCCCCGCACGGGAACGTGATCGAGGCCTGCCTGCTGGAGAACAACTGTGTCAAGAACGGCAAGGACGACGCGGAGATCGTGCTGAACGGCGCGCCGGACGGCGTGCAGCTTCTCGGGAACACGATCCGCCGGACGGCGGGCCGCCCGGGCATCCTGATCCGGCCGGACATGCCGCCGTTCCTGATGAAGGACAACCGGATCGAGCCGGATGGCGCGGATGCGGTGCTGGATTTGCGGGAAAAGGGGTGAAAAATGCTTGCACTCGAGGGGGGGCTTAACATAATACGGCCCTTGCTTTTAACCCTAAGGATGCCTCGAGTCGTTCAACAAGGAGAACCATGAAAAAACTCAATCCGGTGAAGATGAAGGACTGGGAGATTGCGGAAGCGGCCGAGGGGGGCATGATTCCCTTCCTGAAACTGGGACGGGACATGGGCCTGAAGGACGACGAGCTCATTCCTATGGGGCGTCAGATCGGCAAGGTGGATTTCGCCCGGGTCCTGAGCCGGCTGAAAAAGGCGCCGGTCGGGAAATATGTGGATGTCACGGCCATCACCCCGACGCCGCTTGGGGAGGGGAAAACCACGACGACGATGGGCCTGGTGGAAGGCTTGGGCGCGCTGGGCAAGCGTGTGACGGGCGCCATCCGGCAGCCCAGCGGCGGGCCGACTTTCAACGTGAAGGGGTCCGCGGCGGGCGGCGGTCTGGCCCAGTGCATTCCGCTGACGCCGCTTTCCATCCGCCTGACCGGCGACATCGATTCCATCACGAACGCCCACAACCTGGCGATGGTGGCGCTGACCTCGCGCATGCAACATGAGGCCAATTACGACAACGCGCGCCTGGCGAAAATCGGGTTGAAACGGCTCGATATCGATCCCCAGCGCGTTTCCATCAAATGGGCGATCGATTTCTGCGCGCAGGCGCTCCGGAACATCACCATCGGGAAGGGCAGCAAGATGGACGGCCTGGAGATGGATTCGGGGTTTCAGATCACGGTGTCGAGCGAGATCATGGCCATCCTGGCCATTTCCAGGGATTTGAAGGACCTGCGCGAGCGCATGGGCCGGATCGTGGTCGCCCACAGCCGGCAGGGCCGCGAGATCACGACGAGCGACTTGGGCGTGGCGGGCGCGATGGCGGCGTGGATGGCCGACGCGATCAATCCGAACCTGCTCCAGACCGTGGAAGGCCAGCCGGTGTTCGTGCATGCCGGTCCGTTCGCCAATATCGCCATCGGACAGAGTTCGATCATCGCCGACGAGCTGGGCGTCCGTCTGGGCGACTACCATATCACGGAAAGCGGGTTCGGTTCGGATATCGGGTTCGAGAAGTTCTGGAACCTGAAATGCCGGCAGTCGGGCATCAAGCCCAACGCCGTGGTGGTGGTGGCCACCATTCGCGCGCTCAAGATGCACGGCGGCGGCCGGCGGTGAAGCCCGGTCTCGACCTGGACGAGGCGTACCGGAAGGAAAACCTCGGCCTGGTGGAACGGGGCTGCGAGAATCTGGTCGCGCACATCGATATCGTCAAGAAAAGCGGGGTGCGTCCCGTGGTGTGCATCAACAGCTTCTACACGGATACGAAGGCCGAGGTGGATCTGGTCCGGAAGATTGCCGAGTTGAACGGCGCCTACGTGGCGTTCTCCCAGCACTGGCTGAAGGGCGGCGAAGGCGCCCGCGAGCTGGCCGAAGCCGTCGTCACGGCCTGCGAGGAGAAACAGCAGTTCAAATTCCTCTACGAACTGGCCCTGCCGTTGCGCCAGCGGATCGAACTGATCGCGAAGGATGTCTATGGCGCCAAGGGCGTGACCTACACGGAGGAGGCGCTGGCCAAGGCCAAGGCGATCGAGGCGGACCCGGCCTCCAGAAAGCTGGGCACCTGCATGGTCAAGACGCATTTGAGCCTCTCGCACGATCCGAACGTGAAGGGACGGCCCCGCGACTGGGAGTTGCCGATCCGGGATATCCTGGTGTATCGGGGCGCGGGTTTCATTGTGCCGGTGGCGGGCGCCATCAAGCTCATGCCCGGCACGGCCTCGAAGCCGGCCTTCATGAACATCGACGTCGATGTGAAAACCGGAAAAGTCAAAGGGCTGTTCTGATTAAGCCGGAGTATGAGTCCCGACTTTCCGAGAGGTCGGGACGAAACACACGCCTGCCCGAGCGTCGGCCAGGGGAACACACCCGCCTGCAATCCGCCAACCGGCGGATAGCACTGCGGGCAGGCGAAATAGAACATGCAAAAATGCAACGGCTCAAGAATGACAAAATCATTTGCAGCAAAACCATTGAAAATGGAGAAGCGAATGCCGGTCGAGTGCAGTCTTGAGGCTAACGCTTATCACGCTCAACAAATGATTTTGTCGCCAATGATTCTGTCGTAGTCGCTGAGCCGTTAGCAGCACTTTCGCGTCATTCGCGCATTTCGTAGTTATAAACTTGCGCTTTTCTTTTTTCGGCCATTCTCTTCCCTGATATTAAACCCTGAATTTAAGCCGAGACGGCCATGCGCATTCTCCTCTTAACGGTCAGTTCCGAAACGGCGTTCAACACCGAGATGCAGGTCTGCATCCCGTTCGGACTGGCCGGCATCGGCAGTTATGTCCAGCCGGACGGGCATGAGTTCCTGGCCATCGACATGAACGCCGCATCCCAGCGCGACGCGCCGCGCTATCTCGCCGTGGACCCGGCACTGCTGGAGCGTATCGCGGGCTTCGCCCCCGAGCTGGTCGCCATGTCCACCTATTCGGCGAACATGCACAACGTCCTGTTCTGGGCCCTGACGATCAAG